>NZ_JBSFJC010000045.1:0-62160 GCF_053597855.1 Kitasatospora sp. NPDC001225 | reverse complement strand
GAGGGCCTCACGGTGGGGTTAACCGGCAAGGCATTCCACCCCCCCGGGGGGGCCGGGGTCCCCGCTAACCCCCCCCCCCCAACACGGTGGCGCCCGGGTCACCATGCGGACACCGGGGCTCCTCCGTGTGTACGGGGCTGCCGCCCGGACGCGGCGTGTACGGCGTTTCCGCCCGAGGTCCTGTGTACGGCGCTGCCGCCGGGAACCCGGCGTGTACGGCGTTTCCGCGAGGAACGGGGTACGGGCCGCCTCAGTGCTTGAGGCGGTACACCACGGTGTCGGCGAAGACACCGACCATCTCGTAGTGGGTGTCCAGCAGGTTCTCGATCCGGGGGACCATGACCGGCTGGTACGGGGCGATGCCGGAGTCGTCGACCACGACCTCGGGCAGGCCGTTGGCCAGCTCCTTGTCGAAGGTCTGCCAGGCGTTGGAGACGCTGAACTGCTCGCCGACGTTCTGGTTGCCGTCCTTGCCGCCGCTGTAGTTGGTGAGGAAGCCGGCGGTCAGGTAGCGGGTGGCGGGCTTGCGGTCGGCCAGCCAGTACAGCTCGGGGTGCATGCCCCAGACCAGCACGGTGTCCTTGGGGGTGGTCTGGGCGGCGACGGCGGTGGCGACCTCGGTGGTGCGGTTGAGCCGCTCCCCCGGCCAGGCCAGCGCCAGGCTCCAGAACACCGTGGCGGCGGCCGTGGTGTACAGCAGGACGGGCTTCCAGCGGATCGCCGAGGTGGCGACCGCTCCGGTGCCCAGCAGCACCAGCGGCGGGATCAGCTGGAGGTAGTAGTGGCCGAAGAAGTGGAAGCCCACGCTGACCGCGACGACCGAGGAGAGCAGCCAGACCCACAGGTCGGTGGTCGAGCCGTGCTCCTCGCCGGCCACCGGCAGCGGGCGGTGGCGGTGCTTGAGCCAGAGCCGGCGTCCGACCGGGAGCAGGAAGCCCAGGCCGGCCGCGGCCAGGATGGCCGAGTTGCCGAAGGCCCGGCCGAGCATCTGGAGCCAGGCGCCGCCGAAGGAGGCGTAGTCGCCGCTGCCGGTGACCACCCAGAAGAGGAAGCCCTTGGGCTTGGTGAGGATCACCGCGACCAGCGCTATCGGCAGGGTGAAGCCGAACCCGATCTTGAACAGCGCGGGCGGCCAGCGCACCCCGCGCCGGCGGGCGTCCTGGAACAGCATCCAGAGCACCGGCAGCAGCACCGCGCCGCCGGTCTGCTTGGTCAGTGAGCAGAGGGCGACCGCGATGCCCGCGGCCAGCCAGCGGCGCCGTTCGGCGTACCGGAAGGCGGCCACCATGGCGGGCAGCATGAAGACCTCGAAGGTCGCCGCCTGGGTGTCCTCCGGGGAGAGCCCGATGGAGACCAGCAGGTAGAGCAGTCCGGCCCCGGCCCCGGCCCGGTTGCCCCAGCGGCCGCGGGCGATCGAGGCCAGCAGGATCGCGGTGACCAGGTGGGCCACCACCGCCAGGGTGCGCAGCGGCCAGAGCGAGGCGGAGCCGAAGACCGCGAAGCAGGCCTGGTAGAGCCAGGGCAGCAGCGGTGGTTTGCGGTCCACCACGGTGTCGTACAGCACCCCGCCGTCCGCCAGCATCCGGGCCTGGGTGGCCAGGAAGCCCTCGTCCGGGCTCCAGACGGGCCGGGCGAAGGAGGGGATGTGGGTGAGCAGCGCGACCAGCGCGAGCACCGGCACCAGCCTGGTCCAGTACCCGGTGAGAACACGGGTACGGACGCGCTCGGGCAGGCGCTCGGCCAGTCCGGTGAGGCGGAGGCGGGTGGGGGTCGGCACGGGTGACAACCTACCGGGCGGGATCGGCGCCGGTGGCGCCGGTCCCGCCTTTCAGTGCGATTGTCAGCTTGTTCCGTGACGAACTGTTACGGAGTTACGACAAACGGTCGTCTGCGGAACGGGTGACCGCTCCCCCGGACGGCCTCCGGTCAGGCCTTGACCGGCGCCGCGTCCAGCTTGGCGACCAGAGCCGTCACCTTTCGGGCGATGTCCGGGGCGTTCAGGCCGATCTCGGCCAGGATCTCGGCCCGGCTGGCGTGGTCCAGGAACTCCTGCGGGATGCCGAAGTCGCGCACCGGCAGGTCCACGTCCGCGTCCCGCAGCGCCTGCGCCACGGCGGCGCCGACGCCGCCCACCCGGCCGTTGTCCTCGATCGTGACGACCACCCGGTGCTCGGCGGCCAGGCCCGGCAGGGCCGCGTCCACCGGCTTGACCCAGCGCGGGTCCACCACGGTGGCGGTGACGCCCTGGGCGGCCAGCAGGTCGGCGACCTCCAGGCTGGTGGGGGCCATCGCGCCGACCGAGACGATCAGCACGTCGGCGCGGTGGGCGCCGGAGGGCTCCTCGGCGGCGCGCAGCACGTCCATGCCGCCGATCCGGCCGACCGCGGGGACGGCCGGGCCGACCGTGCCCTTGGAGTAGCGGACCACGGTCGGGGCGTCCTTGACCTCGACGGCCTCGCGCAGCTGCGCGCGGACCTGGTCGGCGTCGCGCGGGGCGGCCAGCCGCAGGGTCGGGATGATCTGCAGCATCGACATGTCCCACATGCCGTTGTGCGAGGCGCCGTCGTCGCCGGTGACGCCGGCCCGGTCCAGGACGAAGGTGACGCCCAGCTTGTGCAGGGCGACGTCCATCAGGACCTGGTCGAAGGCCCGGTTGAGGAAGGTCGCGTAGACCGCGAACACCGGGTGCAGGCCGTTGGTGGCCAGGCCGGCCGCGCTGGTGACGGCGTGCTGCTCGGCGATGCCGACGTCGAAGATCCGGTCCGGGAAGGCCTCGGCGAACGGGGCCAGGCCCACCGGGTGGAGCATCGCGGCGGTGATGCCGACGATGTCCTCGCGCTCGTGGCCGAGCGCGACCATCTCCTCGGCGAAGACCGAGGTCCAGCTCCGGCCGCCACCGCTCGTGATCGGCAGGCCGGTCTCCGGGTGGATCTTGCCGACCGCGTGGAAGCGGTCCTCGTCGTTGTTCTCGGCGGCGTGGTAGCCGCGGCCCTTCTCGGTGAGGCAGTGCACGATCACCGGGCCGCCGAAGCCGCGCGCCTTGGTCAGCGCGGACTCCAGGGCGGCCATGTCGTGGCCGTCGATCGGGCCGATGTACTTGAGGCCGAGGTCCTCGAACATGCCCTGCGGGGCGATGAAGTCCTTGAGGCCCTTCTTGGCGCCGTGCAGCGTCTCGAACAGCTGCTGGCCGACCACCGGGGTGCGCTGGAGCGCGTCCTTGCCCCAGGACAGGAAGCGCTCGTAGCCCTGGGTGGTGCGCAGGGTGGCGAGGTGGTTGGCCAGGCCGCCGATGGTCGGGGAGTACGAGCGCTCGTTGTCGTTCACGACGATGACGAGCGGGCGGTCCTTGGCGTCGGCGATGTTGTTGAGCGCCTCCCAGGCCATGCCGCCGGTGAGCGCGCCGTCGCCGATCACCGCGACGACCGGGTCGTTCTTGCCCAGGATCTGGTTGGCCTTGGCCAGGCCGTCGGCGTACGAGAGGACCGTGGAGGCGTGCGAGTTCTCGATCACGTCGTGCTCGGACTCGGCCCGGGACGGGTAGCCGGACAGGCCGCCCTTCATCCGCAGCCGGGAGAAGTCCTGGCGGCCGGTGAGCAGCTTGTGGACGTAGCTCTGGTGGCCGGTGTCGAAGAGGATGCGGTCGCGCGGGGAGTCGAAGACCCGGTGCAGCGCGATGGTGAGCTCCACCACGCCGAGGTTGGGCCCGAGGTGGCCACCCGTCTTGGAGACCTCGGTCACCAGGAAGGTCCGGATCTCCTGGGCCAGTGCGGCCAGCTGTCCGGGCGTGAGCCGGTCGAGATCGCGCGGTCCCCGAATGCGGGTCAGCAGGGCCACCCGTTCCTCCTCGTTCAGTGTTCGCGGACCACGGACGGTCCGACGGGCGTCGCTGCCCGGTCCGGCGGCAGTCCGACGGTCCGGCCGGTGGCGACCGGTCGAGTCTAATGTCCGCCTGCCGGACACCAAGCGGCGCGCCCGGTGCCACCGTTCGGTTACCGCCATTCCGGGAGGTCGGGCCGGGAAGCCGGGTCACCTCAGGTTGACGTACAGGCGTTTGAATACGCGGGCGGACCGGACGGCGGTGTCAGCCGCGGCCCAGCGCGCCCGACTCCCCCATCTCGCTCATCACCAGGGCCAGCGCGCCGAGCACCTCGGCCCGGCCGCCGAGGGTGCCGGGGACGACCGAGAGCTGACGGGCGGCGCTCGGGATCGCGTACCGGGCCACCGAGTCCCGGATCGGGGCGAGCACCAGCTCACCGGCCTCGGCGAGGTCCCCGCCGAGGATCACCCGGCGGGGGTTCAGCAGGTTGCAGAGGGTGGCGACGCCGGTGCCGATCTGCCGGCCCGCGTCGGCGATCACCCGGCGGCAGCCGAGGTCGCCCTGCTGGGCCAGCTCGACCACCCGGGGCAGGCTGAGGTCCTGGCCGAGGGTGGGGGCGAGCAGCGAGAGCAGGTAGCGGGAGCCGACGAAGGTCTCCAGGCAGCCGCGGTTGCCGCAGCGGCAGACCGGCCCGGCCTCGTCCAGGGTGATGTGCCCGATCTCACCCGCGGTGCCGCCCGGGCCGCGGTAGATCTGGCCGTTCACCACCAGCCCGGCGCCGACCCCGCTGGCGACCTTGATGTAGGCGAGGTCGCTCAGCCCGCGGCCGGCGCCCCAGACCAGCTCGCCGAGCGCACCCAGGTTGGCGTCGTTGTCCACGTGCACCGGCATGCCGAGCCGCTCGGCCAGCTCCCGGCCCGGGGCGATGCCCGTCCAGCCGGGCAGGATCGCGGTGGAGCCGAGCGCGCCGGTCTCCACGTCGATCGGGCCGGGCACGCCGAGGCCGACGCCGATCACCTTGTCGGAACGGAAGCCCGCCTGCGTCAGCAGCCGCTCGACCATCGCCTCGGCGCGGTCGAAGCCCTGCTGGGCGGAGACGTCGACGTCGATCGGGGCGCTCTCCTCGGCCAGCACCCGGTGGGCCAGGTTCCCGACCGCGACGCGCAGGTGGGTGTGGCCGAAGTCGATGCCGACCACGATGCCGGCGTCCCCGCTGAGCGAGACGCTGCGGGCGCGGCGGCCGCCGGAGGAGGTGTCGGCGACCACGACGGTGCCGCTCTCCTTCAACTCCCGCACGATGTTGGACACGGTGGCCGCGGACAGTCCGGTGCCGCGGGCGATCTCGGCCTGGGTCAGCGAGCCGGCCATCCGCACCGCGCGGAGCACCCGTTCCAGGTTCGCCCGGTGCAGCGACGACTGCGAGCCCGGTGTGTCCGTCGACATGATCCACCCTCCCAGGGCGGGGACCCCTCCGCCGGGCGTCCCCTTCAACTCCTGAAGGGTACGGCCCGGGGGCCCGGGCGGGGATCCCGGCTGCGGCGGGCGGGCGCGCAGGGAGGCGCGGACGGCGGCCGCCCGGCGCGGGCCGGCGAGCGGGGGCGCGCAGGTGGGGGCGGGGTGTTCGGGGGGTGAAGGTGTTGCGCGGCCTGGACCTGCGGGGACGGGGAACCGCTGTCCTGGCGACGGCCGAAAACCACGCACCACTAACATGGTGCCACTTCTCACCCGTCCCATCGGGGCCGTGGACGGCACCGCCAGGGGGACGCATCCAGACATGACGGGGAATCAGATGGCAGGGGATCACCCTACGCCGGGTGCAGGCGAAACGCCCGGCAGCGGTCCGCAGGACAACCGGGGCGTCTCGTTCGGGCGCCCGCCGGGCGGCGGTGTCGATCCGGCCGCCGTCGCGGACCAGATGACGCAGCTCGACGGCGCCGCCGTCCCGGGGCAGGTCACCCCGGGCCCGGTCGCGCCCGCGGGCCCGCCGCCCGGCCAGCCGCCGGCACCGCCCGTGCAGCCGCCCGCGCAGCCGTCGGTCGGCAGCCCGGAGTACGCGGCGTACGCGCCGACCGCCCCCGGGTTCCCCAGCCAGGCCCCGCCGCCGCCCGGTGCCGCGCCGGTCGGCCCGTACGACCCGGTCCCCGGTGCCCCGTACGGTGCCCCGGACGCCGGGCAGGCCTACAACCCGGGCGGCTACAACTACCCGCAGCAGCCCGGGTACGGCTACCCCGTCGCACCGGTCGCGCCCAAGCAGCGCAACCCGGTGATGCTGTGGGGCGGGATCATCGGCGGTGTGCTGGCGATCTCGATCGTGGTCGCCCTGGTCGTCCTGCTCAAGGACCCCAAGCCCGCCCCCGACCCGGGCCCGGACCCGGTCAGCACCGGCACCACCGACAACGGCGGGACCAGCAGCGGCCCCACCCCCGGCCCCGCTCCCAAGGGCGCCACCTTCAACGTCGCCTGGAGCGCCCCCAAGCCGGCCAACGCGGACAGCTCGAACCAGATGCTCGGCGTCTGGGGCACCGACAAGCTCGCGGTGCGCGTCGACAGCTCCGGGATCAGGGCCTTCAACCTGACCGACGGCAAGGAGGCGTGGACCATCGCCGCCCCGGCCGGCAGCAAGGAGCTGTGCACCGCCTCGTACGCCGCCAACTCCAAGGGCGTCGCCGCCGTCTCCTTCAACACCGGTGACAGCGACTGCTCCACCGTCGGCGCCATCGACCTGACCCAGGGCAAGCTGCTCTGGAGCGTCAAGGTCTCGGCCGACCGGATGTCCTCGCCGACCCTCAGCGTCACCGAGAACGTCGTCGCCGTCGGCGGCAACGCCGTCGCCGCCCTGAACATCGCCAACGGCCAGCCGGCCTGGCAGTACCAGCCGCGCGACAAGGACTGCGTCCTGCGCGGCAAGGCGGCCGGCGCCCAGATCGCGGTCAGCGACCGCTGCTACGGCACCAGCGGCCCGAAGTCGCAGCTGGTCATCGTCAACGCCGAGACCGGCAAGCCGGCCAGCACCCCGATCACCCTCACCGGCAACATCGAGGAGGTCGACTCGGTCGTCCAGGACAAGCCGCTGGTGCTGCTGATGGGCAACGGCCCGCAGGGCGACTACGTCCTGCCGTTCGACAAGGACAACAAGCCGGGCACCCAGATGTCCGTCAAGGAGCCCGGCGCGGACAGCCTGCGCCTCTCCGGCCAGAACGAGGCCCTCACCCGCAACGTGGTCAGCGGCACCACGCTGTACGTCCAGGTCAGCGGCGGCAAGCCGGGCATCAACGCCTACGACCTGAACACCGGCAAGCGGCTGTGGTCGGCCAACTCCGGTTCGACGAGCAACGACATGCGCCTGGTGGCCGGGACCGACAAGGACGGCAAGGTCCGCGCGATCGTCGACCAGGGCTACAACAAGCCGGCCCGGCTGGTGACGCTCTCCCCGACCGACGGCTCGATGTCCGACCTCGGCACCATGACGATGCCGAGCAGCATGGGCATCGGCAGCAGCACCTCCGAGTACCTGGTCTCGGACGACGGCGCCGCCGTCTACGCGTTCCGCCGCTACAGCGCCAGCGACGGTCCGCTGACCAAGTGGAAGAAGTGACGCCGGGGCGCCTCCGGGGCTGATCCCGGGGGCGTGACCCCTCGTCGCGGGCCGCGCGGCGACCGACACGGGCGGGGCGGGCACGGGCTGATCGCCCGAGCCCGCCCCGCCTGTGATTTTTCGGCCGCCCCGTCCGTTGGACGTGCGAGGATTCGGACCATCAGTCTGACAAAGGAGTGCAGCGAGTGCCCGGCACAAACCTGACCCGTGAGGAGGCCCGCACCCGGGCCGACCTCCTCCACGTGGACGCGTACGACATCGAGCTCGACCTCGGTTCGGCCCGCGAGGGCGGTACCTTCCGGTCCACCACCGTGGTCCGGTTCACCGCCACCACCCCGGGGGCGGAGACCTTCATCGACCTCGTCGCCCCGAGCGTCGAGGAGATCACCCTCAACGGCGTGCGGCTCGACCCGGCGACCTTCGCCGACAGCCGCATCCCGCTGCCGGGCCTCGCCGCCGAGAACGAGCTGCGGGTCGTCGCGAACTGCGAGTACACCAACACCGGTGAGGGCCTGCACCGGTTCGTCGACCCGGTCGACGGCGAGACCTACCTGTACACCCAGTTCGAGGTGCCGGACGCCCGCCGGGTCTTCGCCAACTTCGAGCAGCCCGACCTGAAGGCCGCGTTCGCGTTCACCGTGACCGCGCCGGAGGGCTGGGTCGTGGTCTCCAACTCGCCGACCCCGGAGCCGGTCGGCGAGGGCGACACCCGGGTCTGGACGTTCGAGCCCACCGGCCGGATCTCCACCTACATCACCGCGCTCGTCGCCGGCCCGTACGTCGGGGTCTTCGACACCTACGAGAACGGCGAGCAGAAGGTGCCGCTGGGCGTCTACTGCCGGCCCTCGCTGCGCGAGTTCCTGGACCCGGAGGCCGTCTTCGAGGTCACCAAGCAGGGCTTCGACTACTTCCAGGAGAAGTTCGACTTCCCGTACCCGTTCGCCAAGTACGACCAGCTCTTCGTCCCGGAGTTCAACGCCGGCGCGATGGAGAACGCGGGCGCCGTCACCCTGCGCGACCAGTACGTGTTCCGCTCCAAGGTCACCGACGCCGCGTACGAGGCCCGGGCCGCGACGATCCTGCACGAGCTCGCCCACATGTGGTTCGGCGACCTCGTCACCATGGAGTGGTGGAACGACCTCTGGCTCAACGAGTCCTTCGCGACCTACGCCGAGGCGGTCTGCCAGGCCGAGGCCCCGGGCTCCAAGTGGCCGCACTCCTGGACCACCTTCGCCAACCAGATGAAGACCTGGGCGTACCGGCAGGACCAGCTGCCGTCCACCCACCCGATCATGGCGGACATCAACGACCTGGAGGACGTCCAGGTCAACTTCGACGGCATCACCTACGCCAAGGGCGCCTCGGTGCTCAAGCAGCTGGTGGCGTACGTCGGCCAGGACGCCTTCTTCCAGGGCGTGCAGGCGTACTTCAAGCGCCACGCCTGGGGCAACACCCGGCTCAGCGACCTGCTCGGCGCCCTGGAGGAGGCCAGCGGCCGCGACCTCAAGGCCTGGTCCAAGGCCTGGCTGGAGACCGCCGGCATCAACGTGCTGCGGCCCTCGATCGTGCTCAACACCGACGGCGAGATCGAGTCCTTCGCGGTGCTCCAGGAGGCCCCCGCGCTGCCCGCCGGCGCCAAGGGCGAGGCCGTGCTGCGGCCGCACCGCATCGCGATCGGCCTGTACGAGCTGAACGGCGACGCGCTGGTGCGCACCGACCGGATCGAGCTGGACGTCGACGGCCCGCGCACCGAGGTGCCCGAGCTGGTCGGCCGGCACCGCCCGGCCGTCGTGCTGCTGAACGACGACGACCTCTCGTACGCCAAGATCCGGCTGGACGAGGACTCGCTGGCCGTCGTCACCGAGCACCTCGGCGGCTTCACCGAGTCGCTGCCGCGCGCGCTGTGCTGGGCCTCCGCCTGGGACATGACCCGCGACGGCGAGCTGGCCGCCCGCGACTACCTGGCGCTGGCGCTGTCCGGCATCGGGCGCGAGAGCGACATCGGCGTGGTGCAGTCCGTGCACCGCCAGGTCAAGCTCGCCCTCGACGCCTACACCGACCCGCAGTGGCGCGAGCAGGGCCTCGACCGCTGGGCCGCCGCCGCGGAGGAGCACCTGCGCGCCGCCGAGCCCGGCAGCGACCACCAGCTGGCCTGGGCCCGCGCCCTCGCCTCGGTCGCCCGTACCGACGGTCAGCTGGGCCTGCTCGCCGGGCTGCTGGACGGCTCGGTCGAGATCAAGGGCCTCGCGGTGGACACCGAGCTGCGCTGGACCCTGCTGGTGCGCCTCGCCGCCACCGGCCGGGCCGACGAGGCCGCCATCGCCGCCGAGCTGGAGCGGGACAACACCGCGGCCGGCCAGGAGCACGCGGCCACCTGCCGCGCCGCCCGGCCGACCGCCGGGGCCAAGGCGGAGGCCTGGGCGTCGGTGGTGGAGTCCGACAAGCTGACGAACTATGTGCAGGAGGCCGTCATCGCCGGCTTCCAGCAGTCCGACCAGCGTGAGCTGCTCGCGCCGTACGCGGCGAAGTACTTCGCGGCGGTCAAGGGCGTCTGGGAGACCCGCAGCCACGAGATCTCGCAGCAGATCATCGTCGGGCTGTACCCGGCCCTCCAGGTGACGGCCGCGACCCTGGAGGCCACCGACGCGTGGCTGGCCTCGGCCGAGCCGGCCCCGGCGCTGCGGCGCCAGGTCGTCGAGGCCCGGGCGGGCGTCGAGCGCGCGCTCAAGGCCCAGGCGGCCGACCGTGCGGCGGGCGGCCGCTGACGGTCTCCTCGCAACCGCGAAGGGGCGCCGGACGGGATCGTCCGGCGCCCCTTCGCGGTCTTGCGGGCCTTGCGGGTGGTGCGGGCTCTGCAGGTCGTACGGGACCTGCGGGTCGTGCGAGTCCTGGGGACGTCTGCGCGGGTGTTACTTCTTCTTGCCCTTGCCGTAGGGCAGGCCCGCCAGACCGGCGATCACCGCGAAGGCGACCAGCGGGAGAAACACGTACAGGCCGAGGGTCTGGCCCACACTCAGGCCGGAACCGGGGTCATCACCGTCGTCCCTGGTGAAGGCCATGGCGGGCGACGACAGCAGCATCATCAGCGTGACCGTTGCGGAGACCGCGCCGGCTCGCAAAGCGTTCCTCTTGTCCACGTTTCCAACTTACCCGCCGCTTACGGGGGCGCGCTCGTCGGGGTCGGTCGGGCGGGACGGGAGGACGTGCCTCGGGGCCGACCCGGCGGAACCGCGCGGGGCCAGGAGCCAGGCGAGCAGGCCGGCGGCCGGGGCGGTGGCCAGCCGTTCGAGGGTGACCGGGTCGCCGGAGCCGTCCGCAACCGGCAGGCGCCAGTTCGGGTACTGGTCCCAGGTGCCGGGCAGGTTCTGCGGACGCGGGTCCCCGACCAGGTCCGGCAGCCAGACCCCGACCAGCTCCGCCGGGGTGGCCCGCAGGAAGCGGTACAGCACCGGCATCGTCAGCGGCTCGCCCTCGGCCAGCAGCCCGAGCCGGCCCAGCTCGGCCCGCCAGTCCGCCAGCTCCGCCGCCGCCTGCCCCTGCTCCTCCCCCAGCGGCCGGGCCAGCAGGCCCAGCCGGTGCCGCAGCTCGACGTGCTCGCCGGAGAGCCGGGCCGCGGTGCTGGGCAGGTCGTGGGTGGTGAGGGTGGCCAGGCAGCCGGACCGCCAGCGGTCCGGGCCGAGGATCGCGCCGTCGCCCCGCCAGTCCCGCTCGAACCAGAGCACGGACGTGCCGAGCACCCCGCGCGCCGCCAGCTCCTCCCGCACCCCCGGCTCCACCGTGCCGAGGTCCTCGCCGATCACCGCCGTCCCCGCCCGGTGCGCCTCCAGCGCCAGCACGCCGAGCATCGCCTCGGCGTCGTAGCGCACGTACGCGCCCTCGGTCGGCGGGTGCCCCTGCGGCACCCACCAGAGCCGGAACAGGCCCATCACGTGGTCGATCCGCAGGGCCCCCGCGTGCCGGGCGGTGGCCCGCAGCAGCTCCGCGTACGGGGCGTAGCCGGCTTCGGCGAGCGCGTCCGGGCGCCAGGGCGGCAGGCCCCAGTCCTGGCCGTGGGCGTTGAAGGCGTCCGGCGGGGCACCGACCGAGATGCCGCCGGCCAGCACGTCCTGCAGCGCCCAGGCGTCCGCGCCGTCCGGGTGGACGCCGACGGCCAGGTCGTGGATCAGGCCGACCGGCATGCCGGCCTCGCGGGCCGCCCGCTGGGCGTGGGCGAGCTGCTGGTCGACCTGCCAGGCGAGCCAGCGGTGGAACTCGACCCGCTCCTCGAGCTCCTTGGCGGCGTGCTCGACCTGTGGGCCGTCCGGGTGACGCAGCCCCTTCGGCCAGTGGTGCCAGTCGGTGCCGTGCTCCTCGGCCAGGGCGTTCCACAGCGCGTGCCGGTACAGCCACTCGCCCTCGCGGAGCCGGTACGCGTCGTACTCGGCCTGCCGCCCGGGGCCGCGCGGCACCTCGTGCAGCAGCTCCAGGGCCTCGCGCTTGAGCTGCCAGACGGCGTCCCGGTCGATCAGGGCGTCGTGGACCAGCACCTCGTCGCGCAGCCGGGCGGCCCGCCGGGTCAGCTCCTCGGCCTGCTCGCGCCCGGCGCCGGTCAGGTAGGCGTACTCGGGGACGGCCTCGATCCGCAGGTGCACCGGGTCGGCGAAGCGGCGCGAGGACGGGCGGTACGGGGACGGGTCGGAGGGGGCGCCGGGCAGGGCCTGGTGCAGCGGGTTGATCTGCACGAAGCCCGCGCCGAGGCCGGCCCCCGCCCACCGGGCCAGCTCGACGAGGTCCCCGAGGTCGCCCATGCCCCAGGAGCGCTCGGAGAGCACGGAGTACAGCTGGGCGAGGAACCCCCAGCTGCGGCCCGGGAGTTGCGGCAGCCGCTCGGGGGCGACCACCAGCGCGGCCCGCGCGGTCCTCGTGCCGGTTTCCGCCACCAGGACATGCATTCCCAACGGCAGGTCCCCCGGCACCCAGTGCGAGTGCCCCCGGGGCAGCTCCCAACTCCCGCCGTCCTCCAGCTCCACCCGCAACCGGGCGTCCGCCGGCACGTCCAGCGCCGTCCGCCGCCCCTGCCGGACCACCACGCACGGCGGCAGCAACCGGGCCCGCTGCCCGGCCCGGTGACGCTCCAGCGCCTCCCCCACCTCCTGCGGCGACCCGGCCGCCACCCCCATCGCCCCCAGCACCGCCACCAGCGTCCGCGCCCCCACCGCCTGCCCGCCCGGCCCCGGGTACCGGACGTCCACCCCGTACGCCCGCGCCAGCGCCACCAGTTCGGCGGGCGGCGGCGGGGCATCCTGCGCCGGTACCTGCTCGGCTCCGTCACTGTCGTGGTAAGCGGCCACTCGCGGCTCCTGCGATGTCTCGGCAACGCCCGTTCAGGACAGCCACAGTCCTACCCGCGTGACACCACGATCACCCAGCGCGACACAGCGTGAACCCTGCCAGACCGACCGAGGTCCCGCTCCACCATGTACAGGCGCGGCGGGACCCCTGGATCCGGAGGCGGGTCGGCCGGACGTACGGGCGTCGACGCGGAACCTGTCGGCAGGCAACGCAAAAGGTGCCCACCCCGCTCCGAACGGGGTGGGCACCTTCTCACTGACCCACGTCAGCCCTGCGGGTCATACTCCAGCAGCGCCGGGAAAGGCGCCCCGCCGACCCCCTCCATAGTCATGGAAACGCGTCTCCGACAGGATTCACCGAGCCACCTGATGAACTTTTCCAGGCTTGCGAAATCTTCGACACCTCCCACCGACCCGGGATCGAAAGTGAACTCGATCTCACAAACACGATAGAAGTAGCACCGGAACTCGATTCCACCCACCTCGACGGTCAGCTTTGCCGACGCATCATCATCACTCTCCAGAAGCGAAAAGAGTTCTGCCGGATCCCATATCTCAGGACTCGATTCAGAATCAATCTCAAGAGCGACCATGGCACCCAGCTCCGGGAGCGCCGACATCATCAGCTCCCATTCCTGGATTCCGATATCAAGTACAGAGATATCGCGCAGGGCACCGTCGACCTCGAAGTGATTCGGATCATATTCCACGGTCGACCACCTTCGACTCAAGAACTAGAGGAATCCAGCGAACGCCAGGGATCCGTTCGTCATATACCACCTGGCCCCCACCCTCCATCGATCTTGATATCAAGAGTCGCCCCTCCATATTTCTTCGGGTCCTTGGCGTGAGGATTGATCACCCTCTTCGCGCTCGGGTCGGTGAGAATTTCATGGATCATCTCCTCCCCGACCTCCGAGCGCTCCCTGTCCGTCAGTTTGCCAAAGCCGTACAGATCAATGCGCGCCTGACCCTACTTCTTCACGCTTGCCGGGCTCCGCGCGCTTCTACTGGGCACGTCCCATCTCGGTCGGCTGCCGGGAGAACCTCTTGGCCGCCATCCCTGAAAGATCGTCTTCAGTGGCGCTCATCAGGAAGTCATGGTGACAGCGGACCGCCTTGATGTAGTAGAGAATCAACTCACCCCACCATGCTGCTGGCCGGCAGGACGGCGACGCTCCACGTGCCGACGGCCTCGCGCTGCTGTCAAATCGACCAAGAGCCCTATGGGATCGTGATCCCATAGGGCTCTTGACTATCGGCCTTCTAGAGCCTTGCCGACGATTTGACGGGCTACGCCAACCTGGGCGCAATCCCTATGGCGACGAAATTACTTCATTCTGAATGATCCACCCTCTTGCCCACCCCCCTTTCATTCCATCTCCGAAGCATCTCATCTGATGCAGTGTTACCCAATCCGAACCGATTCTCCAGATCGAACCAAACACCGATCTCGAGGCGCAGACTGGGGTCAACCACCAGAGCCGACAAGGGCCGAAGAGCCGCCAGCATCTCTTCGATTTCAACCAGGCGACGAATGTCCTCATCCTCGGGCAGTTCGCATGATGCGGTCGGAGCTCCGGGCCAGTGGACGGACTCTTCCAGATTTCGCCCTTCCACGCGCCTTCGGTCAGCCGCAGCCAATGCCGCCTCCGGAGACAGCGAGACGACACCCAGCGCCGACCTGATCACATTGTCGACCTCGCCTTCGATGGGAATATCCACCACCCCCTTGAGCAGCGATGCCCGGACCAAGAGCCCCGCGATCAACACGACACCCCTAACCTCGGAAAGGTTGCCTGTTGAGGTGGCGAAGACCGTCGTCTCAATGCCGCACCTCAGCGCTTGCTTCCGCTCCTCCGGCAGAGCTTCCGAGAAGCGGCTGAGCCGAGATTCCAGTGATTCAATAACGAAGAACCACCAGTGGACAGGCGCGCCTTCTGGAAACCTGGCTTTCAGCCAACCGTTGCGCATTTCGGGATCCAAGGCGCAAAAGTCGAGAAAATCTTGTCGGGTGACGTCCACTACTTGCCTCCCAGGTTCGTTATTCCCCGCCGAAGAACTGGGACCCCAGCCCCCTCGAACGCGCGCACACCATTCATCAGGAACCCTTCAGAACATGTCTGACAGGGCGTGTAATGACCGGTGTGGTTGTTGATGTACTCAACGATTCCACGCTCATTTATGTGAGCCTCGCCTGCCCCAACCACCGCCCTTCCCTCGGTCAGGATAGGATGCTTGATGCCCGGCATCGCGGGTGCTATTCGGAGAGTCCCAGCGACGTCCACCGACCAGATATGGCGGCCTCCGGCCGAGACGGATTCATTGAAGGCCCCTGTGCCCGCTGCGGCGGGGGCGACACCTGAGAATTCTGCTTCGAGCATCTCCATCGAAAGCTTCTCTGGCTGATTGTTCTCAACCGGACCACAATTATGGACGAGTACCGGCATCGCACCTGCCAGCACATAGTACGTGTGGAGGAAGCTGACGGTGAGGTTGTGGGTGGTGACTGCGTAGGGGTAGTTGCGGACGGACTGGATGGTGAGGGTGGTGCCGTCGGGCTGGCGGAGCTGTTCGCCGGAGGTCAGTTCGCCGGCGTCGACCCACTGCTGGCGGGTCTCGCTCCAGTAGGGGTGGTGGTAGGTGGAAGTGATCTTCGACTGCTCGTCGGCCGGGGGGCCGCGGGGGCTGGTGTCGTCGGTGAGGGTGAGGTCGGTGAAGTCCTTGTCGTCGGGGGTGGTGATGGTGGCGGTCACCGGCTCGGGGTGGGTCTCGCCGGTCTGGGGGTCGGTCGCCATGACGATGTCGCCCTCTTGGATCTCCTCGATCGGCTTGAGGGTGCCGTCCCCCATCAGCACCCGGGTGCCGGTCGGGAAGCTGTTGCGGATCAGGGAGCAGCTCGAGGCGGCCTCGTCAGCTTCATGGGCTGCGGCTTTACCCTCTGTTCCTGCCGCGTCGGTCGCTGTTTCCTTTGCTGCTTTTTCTTCTGCTGCCTTGGCTGCCGCCTTTTCGGCTGCTCTGGCTTCGGCGGCGGCCGTCTTGGCGCCGACGTACGCGGCTTCGGCTTCCTTGGCCGCGCGTTCGCCGGAGCGGATGGCGGTGTAGGTCTTCTCGATCTCCTTGTAGATCTTGAGGGCCTGGATGCCGACCTTGACGGCCTTGAGGATCTTGCCCCAGGGCACCGCGTTGAGGGCGGTGTTGACGCAGCCCATCACGTCGCCCTTGGTGAAGCAGTCACGGGCGTCGTTGAAGCCGATCAGGTCGCCGATGATGTCGACCACCTTGTGCACGAGCTCGTCGCGCTTGCGCTTGGACTTGCGCACGGCGTCGTCAGCGGCGTCCTTCTTGTTCTTGGCGTCCGTAACCGCCGGGGTGACCGGCGGGGTCCCCTCGTCGGGGTCAGGCGTCGCCGCGGGCGGCTGTGGAGTGACTCCCGGAGCCAAGTTCCAGCCCGAGCACTCGGTGATCCGGTCGCAGTCGATGCGCAGGCCGTTGGCGTCCGACTTGTTGATCGGGCTGTTGTTGGCGTACGCGTAGGCGTTCCACTGCTGGGGGTCGTCGGCGACGGTGATGGGGTCGGGGCTGATGAAGCGGCCCGTCTTGGGGTCGTACTCGCGGGCACCGAGGAGGGTGAAGCCGGTGGACTTCTCCTTGGTGCCGCCGACGAAGCCCTTGTCCCCGGCCCAGACGCCCGCCGTCGGCTGGGTGCCGCGCTCGTTGCCGAACGGGTCCGTGGGACGCCGGACGTGGGCGAGCGTCGCCGAGTCGAACTGGACGCCGTTGGTGCCGTGCGGGTCCGCGCCCTGGTACGCCAGCTTGGACGCGCCGTTGGTCGTCGTACGCGTGACGGAGAGGCCGTTGGGCGCCCCGTAGGTGCGGACGTTGGTGACGACGTTGGCGTTGTTGGTGGTGTCCAGGGTGATCTGGTCCGCGCCCAGGTTGAGCGTGGTCTTGCCGGCCTCGCGACGGATCAGCTGGTTGCCCGACACGTCGTACAGGTAGCTGGTCGCACCGCTCTGGCCGGTACCGGTGATCTGGTCGAGCTTGCCCTGGGCGTTCCAGGTCAGTGACTTGGTGCCCGGAGTGTCGGTGATCGAGGTGGTGTTGCCCGCCGCGTCATAGGCGTACGAGGTCACCGCGGTGCCGGCCGGGCCGGTCTGGGTGGACTTCATCAGCGCGTGCGGACCGCCCGTGCCGCCGCCCGTCTTCGGGTCGGAGGACGGGGTGTTGGCGCCGGAGCCGAAGGTCTGGGCGGTGGTGACGTCCTTGGCGGTGTTGCCGGTGACGTCCTTCTGGACCAGCTTCGTGCGGTTGCCGATGAGGTCGTACTCGTACTGCTGCCAGTACGGCGCCGGGCCGCCGACGCTCGGCTTGCCGCCGCTCACCGACGGACCGTCGGTGTTGGTGCAGGCACCGACGCCGGGGACGCTCGGCTGCGGCCTGGTGGTCTGGGTGCCGGTGTCGGTCCAGGCCTGGGTGAGCCTCCCGAGGTAGTCGTGGGTGAAGCACTGCAGGTCGGCGACCTGGCCGTCCTGCGCGTCGCGGGCCGAGGTGACCTGGCCCATCGGGTTGTAGGTGTAGTCGACGGAGTCGACGTGGGCGGTCTCGGCGGTCTGCTTGTCCAGGATCGAACGCGTCACCCGACCGGTCGCGTCGTCGATCAGCATGGTGGCCACCACCTGGGTGCCCGCGCCGCCCATCGTGGTGCGGTACGGCCGGCCGTACGGGTCGTAACGGACATCGGCCACGAAGGTCGTGGCGGGCTCGTACCCGAAGACGCTGCTCAGGCCGACGAACTGTCCGACCGTGTCCGTGGCGAAGCTGAGCGTCTCCCGGCCCATCCCGGCCACTGCCGGCAGGGTCGTGGAGGTCAGGCGGCCTGCGTCGTCGTAGGTGTTGTCGGTCTGGTAGACGCCGGCGAGGCCCTTCTCCACGGCCGGGATGGTGGTCTTGGTACCGAGTTCGCGGTACCCGATGTCGTAGCCGGTGACTTCCGACTTGTAGATGTCTCCGGTCGTCCCGCCCACGTAGCGGGTCGTGGAGGTCGGCTTTCCCTTGGCCAGTGAGTCGTACGTCCAGGCGGCGACCTGCTTGGTCGGGTCGATCGCCGTGCCCTCGTAGGCCGCGACGTTGCGGCCCAGCAGGTCGGTGACGCTGGTGGCGCTCTTGCCCCGGGAGTCCGTGCCGGTGACGAGGTTCCTGCTGTCGTCGTACGTCGTCGTGCCGGTGCCCGAGTCCGGGTCGGTGGACTTCACCGGGCGGCCCAGCAGGTCGTACTCGTACGTCCACTGGTTGCCGGCCGCGTCCTTGCGCCAGGCCTCCTTGCCCTGCGGTGTGTAGCCGTAGGTGGTCTCGTCGTACGCACCGGTCGGAGTGTTGGCCTTGTACTGACGCAGCGCGACGGTGTTGCCACGGGCGTCCGACACCGTCGCGGAGGCGTAGCCGCCGGCCGGCGGGGTGGTGCGGACCTCGTCGGCACCGGGGTAGTCCGTGTGGCTGCGCCACTGCTCGACGCCATAGGACTGGAAGACCGAGTCGGTCACCCGGCCCGCGCCGTCGTACGTCTGGACGGTCTGGGACGGGATCTTCCCGTCCGGGTTCACACCGCCGTTCGGCAGGAAGAGCTGACCGCTGGGCTGCGCCTGGTCGTTGTAGTAGGCCGAACTCGTCTTGATCTGCCAGCCGTGCGAGTCGAACAGCGCGTCGGTGATCATGCGGCCGGTGGCACCCGACGGGGTGCTGGCCTGGGTCTGGCGGATCCGGCCGAGCCCGTCGTAGATGGTGAAGCTGGAGGTGTACGTCTTCAGGTCGCCCATCAGCGCCTGGCTGAGAACCTGCGAGGGCGTTTCGGCACCGTTGACCGAGTAGGAGAACTTGCGGTTCGGTCGGTTCGGGAACTTGGCCCGATCGTTGCCGGGGCTCCAGCCCGCCGAGGCGCGGCCGAGGGAGTCGAACTCCTGCTCGCTGATCCGGCCGTTCTCGTCCTTGATCTTGAGCGCCGAGCCACGGCCCACGTCCAGGGTGCTGACGGTCTGCCAGCCCATCGGATTGGTGTGGGTGATCTGGGTCGGCAGCTGCCCGGTGGCCGGCGAGTAGGCGGTCCTGGTCTCGGCACCGGTCGGGTGGGTGGCGTCGGTACGGGTCGGGTCGACGGTGCTGACGACCCGACCATAGTCGTCGAAGCTCACCCGGGCGGTGGCCCGGTAGACCGGCTTGCCCGCCGCGTCGTAGCGCTCCAGGACCTCGGTCGAGGTCTGCTCGGCCTTGGTACCGACCTTGCCGAGCGCCTGGCCGTCGAAGTAGGACCGGGTGTCGGCGACCGTGTTGTCCTTGGTCGGCGTCTGGCCGCAGGCGCCCTTCAGGACCAGGGTGCGCGAGGCCAGCTGCGTCGGCACGTCGCCGGGGCCGGTGGCGTACTCGAAGGAGGTGCAGAGCAGCTGCTCGGGGTGGGCGATGTCGCCGTTGTCGTAGACCGCCAGCGGGCGGGTGAACGGCGTCGAGTCGTACGTGGTGGAGCGCTCGCTGGTGCGCCAGGCACCACTGGCCAGCTTCTGGCGGGTGGTCACCTTCTGGGCGTTGACGGCCCGGGCGGTGATCTCCGGCATGCCGCCGGACTGGGCTCGGGTGGCCGTGATCGGACCGAGCCACGGCTCGGAGACCATGGTGGCCAGGACCTCGCCGTTGTCACCGGCGTAGCTGGCGGATTCGCGGACGAATCCGGCCAGGACGTTCTCGTCCTTGATGGTGCCGCCGTGGACGTCCTTCACGGACACCTGGCGGGCCGTCTTGTCGGCGAGGACATCACCGTCCATGCCGCGCAGGAAGGTGGCGGTCGACTTGGTGCGGGGCGCCTCGACACCACTTCCGCTGCCGGTGCGCGTGGTGACCGTCGCGTAGCCGCGGAACTGGTCCCAGGTACGGGACTTGGCGTCGGCCATCTCGGAGTCGTTGCGGTGCCAGGCCGCGCCGCCGCCGTACTCGTAGTCGGTGACGACCGCGGGCTGATTGCCGGCGACCGTGTCCTGCTGGGTGACCGACTGCACGATGATCTTGTTGAACCAGTCGTTGACCGGGTCCGGCGCGGTCTGTCCGGGCAGGTACCACTTGACCGGCATGCAGGCCATCGTGTTGCCGTCCTCGGACGCGGGCATCTTCCCGCCCGCCTCGCGCGAGCACTCGGCGGGCCGGTACACGATGTTGATCAGGCCACCGGTCTCGGTGGTGATCTTCTGGATGCGCGGACGATTGTACGGCTCGATCGAGGCCGACGTGCCGTCCGGCTTGACGATCTGACCCGCGACGCGGTTGGCGATCTGCAGCGGCTGGAAGTACACGGCCGGCAGGGTGAGCGGCGTGCGGTTGTTGGTGCCGGTGCGCTGGATCGAGTCCAGCCAGAGCGACGGTGAGGTGCCGTCACCCGGGTCCTGGAAGGACTGGTTGAGGGCGAAGGAGTCGACCGGACGGTACTTGGCACCGTCCCAGACCTCGGTGTCGACCTTCGTCAGGCGCTTGGTGGTCCAGAAGGTCGGCGAGTAGACGGTGCAGTCACCGGTCGCCTCGCAGTTCTGGTCGATCGGCGTGTCCGGCCAGCGCTTGGCGTTGTCCTTGTTCCGCAGGGACGGGTCGCAGCTGAAGTCCTTGGTGGACAGGCAGCGCTCCGCGGTGCGGAACCACACCTGGGCGGCCGGGTTGGCCTTGCCCTTGGCGGCGATCTGGTCGGGCAGGCGCTGGCCGTAACCGACCCAGGTCGGGTAGCTCGCCCGCTGGTACTGCGTCCGGGTGCCGTTGCCGTTGTTCTGGCCGCCGCCCCGGGCGTAGTAGTTCTGCTCCTGGTCGTACCGGTAGGTGATCAGGTTCTGGTGCGGGTCGACGACGTAGTCCAGCGACCACTGCCAACCCATCTGGTTCCAGGAGTTGGTGGCCGGCGAGCCCGTCTTCAGGCACGGGTCCTGGCCACCGGGCCAGTAGACCGGCACGGTGGAGACCGAGTTGCTGGCCTGGTCGGTGCCGTCGCCACCGGGCAGGTGGTTGGCTCCGAAGTAGTACTGGGTGCCCTCGGTGGTGGTGATCCGCCAGGCTTCGCCGTTCCAGGCACCGTTGTTCTGGCCGGTCAACCGCTCGACCTTGGTGCCGTCCTCACCCTGGAGGTGCCAGTCGCAGGACTTGTCGTCCTTGACCAGCTGGCCCGCATGCCCGGCGAGCGAGAGCTGGAGCAGGTCGCCGCCCCAGCACTGGTCGCCGGACTTGTCGATCCCGGCGTCCTTGCAGCCCTTGTAGCCGCGGACGATCGAGCCCGGGTGCCACTCCCAGCCCTCACCGATCCAGGACGGCTGGGCGTTGGTGGAGGCGGTCTTGCCGTCCACCGCGGAGGAGTCGTAACCGAACGAGACGTCGGGGGCCGGGCCGGCCAGTGCGGAGGGCAGCTCGGCGGTGTAGCCGTAGGTGAAGTTGCCCGCGTTGGCACCAGCCTGCCATGAGGCGGACGGGGTGATCGGTGATGCGCTGAAGTCACCGCTGTTGCCCTTGACGTCCGCCTCGACGGCGAGCGCCACCGTGGGAGAGGCCGCGGCCGGGCTCGCGAAGGCCCCGGAGGCGAAGGACTTGGCGGCCACGGAGGCGGTCGGCTGCGGGACGTCGACCTCGGCCACCAGGCGGCCGGTCGAGTCGTCCCGGTGCGACGCCACCGGGGTGCGGGTGGTGCAGCCGGCGGCTCCCGGAGTCGTCAGGGCGCAGCCGGGAAGTTGGACGATCCGGGCCCGTGACGCCCAGTTGGCGCCGGCGTTCTTTGCCCAGGCCTGGATGTCGATCCCGACCTCGACCCGGCCGGCTCCGGCGCCCGCACCGGTGTCGCTGACACCCACCAGGGCACCGTTCACGCCCGCCGCGTCGGCGCGGGGCCGGTCGGCCAACTCGACCTGGAGAGTCGAGGCCTGAGCGGCGGAGGCGGTGTCCTTGGCCGCGGGGGCGGCGGGCTTCGCGCCGGTCGCCGGTGCGATCCAGACCGGCAGCGAACCGGCCTGGACGGGCGCCGGAACCGAGGTCGCGTCAGCAGCCCTCGGCGCCAGGGCCGCTCCGGCTCCGGCAGCGCCGAGGACAGCGGTGGCCGTACCGGCCGGCGGGCTGGAGTCGGCCGGCGGCGACCACTTCTTGCCCGGGTCCGGCGTGTGGCCGACGGGCTTGTCATCGGCACCCTTGACCGGTCGGGCATCCGGCACCGGCGTGTTCGGTGGCACCCACACCTCGGGCGGGGCCGCCGCTTGGGCGACCGCCTCGATCGAAGGAAGTGTCACCACGGACATGGTGACGGCCAGCGCCGCCACCACGGCCACCCGCAGACTTCGCGGTCTGGTGAACAGGCGGACAGAACGGGACAACTGATCCCCCCAGAGATTGCCAAGCCTTGAATCGGGCCAGTCGCACCGGCCCAGGCCCCCGGCACCTTAGGGGCATACGACCTACCGAAGATAGGAAAGGAAGAGAACCACTCTGTGTGATCAATGTCACCCGGAGAGCAATGCGCCACCACCCCGACAACTCGGACACCTTGTCGATAAAACGCTTTGACAGTCGCTCAAATGTGAAGGCAGCGTGCGACCGATCTCTGCTCACATCACCAATGCCAAGGGGTCTTCATGTCAAGATCACATCCTCCATCTCCCACTCCTGGCGGACGCCCCACGGGCCTCCGGACATTCCGCGCAGGTCTCCTGCCGCTCGCCTGCACGGCCGTCCTCTCCCTGGGCGCCGGGCTGCTGGCGGTGCCCGGCATCGCGGTGGCGGCTCCCGCCGACCGCAACCACGGTCCGGCCGACGCCTCGTGGCCGACGCCTCCGGCCAAGGGACAGCCCGACTCCCCCTCGGCGCAGACCGCCGCGATACTCGCCGCCCAGGCGAAGGCGAAGAGCGCCGGGAAGCCCGTCGTGGTCGACGCCATGACCACGGGCGGCAGCCAGACCACGGCCAACCCGGACGGCACGCTGACCACCGACTCCTCCCCCGTGGTGGAGCGGATCAAGAACGCCGACGGAACCTGGCGCGCTGTGGACGCGACGCTGCGGACCAACCCCGACGGCACGGTCGCACCCACTGCCGTACCCTCCGGGCTCACCTTCTCCGGCGGCGGCGCCGGCCCGCTGGCCACCATGGCCACGACGGACGGCAAGAAGCTGTCGGTCAAGGCGCCCTTCTCCCTGCCGAAGCCCGAACTCAGCGGCAGCAGCGCCCTCTACCGCTCCGTCCTGCCCGACGTCGACCTGGAACTGAGCGCCACCCCCGCGGGTGGCTGGCGCCAGGTCCTGATCGTGCGCACCGCCCAGGCGGCGGCCGACCCGAAGATCAAGAAGCTCCACCTCGACACCGTCACCGACGGGCTGACCGTCAAGGCGGATGCCAACGGCAACCTGTCGGCCGAGGACGCTGCCGGCCAGGCCCGGTTCACCGCCCCGACGCCCGTGATGTGGGACTCCTCCACCGCCGCCGAGTCCAAGGCCGCGGCCAAGGCCGCCGCCGCGCCCGCCGCGGACGGTGCGGCAGGCGCCGCCGGCTCCGACAGCAAGGCTCCCGGCCCCGGCGCCCGGACCGCGCCGATCGCCACCACCGTCAGCGGCGGCGGCATCGACCTGGTACCGGACGCCTCGCTCCTCGGGCAGGGCACCGGCCCCTGGTTCATCGACCCGGGCTGGAACCCCAGCGTGGACAACGGCACCCAGGCCTGGGCCCAGGTGCAGTCGGCCTACCCGGAGACGATGGAGTACAACGGCACCCAGCTCGGCCAGGACAAGCCGGCGTCCGGCTACTGCGGCTACATCGACACGAACAACCGCTGTGACAAGGAGGGCAAGGAGCGCGCCTACTTCCAGGTGGGCCTGAACTCGACGTTCTGGGACTCGACCGTCCTCAGCGCCAAGCTCTACGCCACCGTCGCACAGTCGTCCAGCCCCTCGACCTCCACCCCGATGGGCTTGTACTCGACCGGGTCGGGCAACAGCAACCCGATCAACAAGTGGACGCGCTGGAACGCCCAGCCCTGTCCCGAGCCGTCGAACTGCTCCAAGGTCGGCATGAACTGGATCTCCGGCGGCGGCGGCAAGGAGTTCGACGTCTACGGCCAGATGGTTCAGGCCGCCCGCGAGCACTGGGACGGCTGGACCTTCATGTTCGCCCCCGACGACGAGGGCAACAAGTACTACCGCCAGCGGTGGGCCAACAACCCGCACGTCGTCGTGACGTACGACTTCACGCCCAACATCGGCGACGCCGTGACCAGTCCGCCCCCGGGTTTCGCGCGCGACGCGACGTCCAGCCCGTGCCAGACCCCCGGCACCGCCAACCCCTGGGACAATCCGGGCTGGGTCGGCATCAACACCGACATCAACCTGAGCGTGGACACCTGGTCGCGGACCGGTGAGCAGCTCTGGACCTCGTTCAAGATCTGGGACGACGACGACAACGGGTCCTCGAAGCTCTACGAGACCGGCTGGGGCGCGAGTTCGGGCCGCAAGAACGCGAGCGTCGGGTCGCTGATCGACGGCCACCAGTACGGCTGGTTCGCGGCCACCACCGACGGCACGCTCACCAGCCCGAACAGCCCGATGTGCTTCCTGCGCATCGACCGCACCCCGCCGACCGCCCGCATCACCTCGACCGACTTCCCGGAGTCGGGCACCCTGGGCGGGCATCCCAAGCGCGTCGGCGAGCCCGGCTCCTTCATCCTGACCGGCACCGACCCGGCCCCGGCCACCGGTGGCCGTTCCTCGGGCCTGGCCTGCGCCCGCTGGACCACCGACCCGATCCAGGCCTCGGCCACTGGCTGGAAGTGCAACGACGGCGGGAACGTCGTCAAGATGAACGGCGACGGCAGCGTCGAGCTGAAAGACTTCATCGCCAACCACTGGGGGACGAACTTCCTCTACCTGCAGACCCAGGACAACGCCGGCAACATGTCCCAGCCGGTCGCCTACACCTTCTTCGTGCCGAGCAACCCCGCCGCGGGTGACCCGATCATGGGCGACATCGACGGCGACCGGAAGGCCGACGTCCTGCTGCCCGACAGCACCGGTTCCCTGCGGCTGGTCGGTGCCAACGCCGACCCGTACGCGGCACCGAACACCAAGCCGGCCTCCGCTCCCGGGGCCGATGACAACCAGGACTGGAGCACCGTCCAGACCACCCACCGGGGCTCGTTCACCGAGCGCAACGTCGACGACCTGGTCGCCCACGCCCCTGGCGCCGCCGAGCTGTACCTCTACAGCAACGACGACACCGCCGGCCACCTGGACGGCAAGGCGCACGAGTCCCTGTACAAGTCCGGCAAGTGTGGGCTCCCCGACGGGACCAAGATCGATTGCTCGGCCTACGGGAACGGCGGCGACTGGTCCTCGGTGACCCAGATCGCGGCGTTCGGCTCCCCCACGGGCGACACCCCGAAGAACCCGGGGACCACGACCGCCGGGCTGCCGCGTTCTTCTCTGCTCTACGTCGAGAAGGGCCGGCTCTGGCTCGCGCTGTCGACCAACGTCCGGAAGCTCGACGGTACCGCCATCCTGCTGTCGGAGCCGGATCCGCTCAAGGACAAGCAGGACTGGGACTACTACGACCTGATCACCCCCGGTCCGAGCAAGGGGACGAACATCCCCACCCTGTGGGCCCGTTCGAAGTTCGACGGCACCATCCACGCCTACCAGCTGGCCACCAAGCCCGGGAACACCTTCGACGCCTCCGCCTTCTCCAGCCCCACCAAGGGCTGGCTGGCCAACGGCGTCGACGCCAAGCTGTACCCGAAGGTCGGTTCCAACGGCGACGTCACCGGTGACGGCATCCCCGACCTGTGGGCCGTGGACACCAACAACCAGCTCGTCGCCTGGGCCGGCATCGGCACCCCGAAGGACAAGAACAACCCCGCCGGCGGCCCGACGGTGACCGGCCTGGAGAAGAACCCGGTCGCGCTCGGCAACCTCAACCGCCCCGTCGGCAACTGGCTGGCGGCGCCCGACGGCACCAACACCGTTCGCGACGGACAGAAGCGCACCGACGGGTGGGCGACGAACGTCGGCTGGGTCCAGGAAACCGTGGACGGCCAGAAGACCACCGTGGGCACCTTCGCCTCCGGCGCAGGCTCGAACATCACCATGAGCGGCCCGGTGGTCGACACCCGCAAGAGCTTCACCATCTCCACCTGGGCCAAGGCCGGTTCGGGCCCCGGCGTCGTCGCCAGCCAGGAGACCGGGCACGCCAGCAACTTCCTGCTGTACACCGACGGCGCGGGCAAGAACTGGCACTTCGGCCTGGCCTACACGGACGACGACACCTGGTCGTACGACTACACCGACACCCAGAACGCCAGCGCCGAGACCCGGCCCGGCGTCTGGACCCGCCTGACGGCCTCGTACAACGCCGACACCGGGGCGATGGCCCTCTACGTCGACGGCGTCCTGGCCGGCACCAAGTTCCACCTGGCCGGCACCAGCCCGGCGTCCTCGGGGCCGTTCACCCTGGGCCGGTACAAGTACCAGTCCAAGCCGACCGCGAGCTTCGACGGAAGCATCAGCAGCACCGCCGTCTACCCGTTCGCGGTGGCGCCGACCGCGCCGAGCGCGACCGGTGTCGTCCGCTCGGGTGCCGACGCTGGCATGTGCGTCGACAACGTCAACGGGGGCACCGCGAACGGCAACCCGATCATGCTGGTGAACTGCAACGGCACCGAGGCCCAGCAGCTCGCTCTCGGGAACGACGGCACCATCCGGGTCAAGGGCGGCTGCATCGCCACGGTGAACGCCGGCACGGTCGACGGCACGCAGCTGGAGTACCACTCCTGCGACGGCACCACGGCGCAGAAGTGGATCCCCCTCGCGAACGGCGCGCTGTTCCACCCCGCCTCCGGCAAGTGCTTCGAGCTGCCGGGCGGACCTGCCACCAGCGGCACCCGGCTCCAGATCGCCGGTTGCGGCTACGGGCCGAACCAGCAGTGGACCATCCCGACCCTGCGGACGGCCGTGCTGCCCGCTCCGCCGCGCTCCTGACCTCCAGGTCCTGAGCCCACGGTCCTGAGTGGCCACCAGGGCCCGCGTCGCCACCCGGCGGCGCGGGCCCTTCGCGTCTGCCGGGCACCCTCCGGGGAGGGATCACCCCGCCGAGCCCGGTGCCCGCGGGTGTTTCCGGGCTGGTCCGACATGCAATGAAACGGCGCAAAACGGTCATAGCAGTCGGCGGCGTTGACACCGGATCGGCCAGCTGGTGGGGTTGCGGACGATGTGGTCGTGGCCTGGCGAGGAGGCTCCTGTGCAAGCCCGAGTGTCCGTAGCGGCCGGGCGGCGGCTCAGGTCGCAACTGGAGCAGAGTCCGGCGTTGCGGGAGGTGCTGCAGCACCCCGCGGCGGAGGCGGCGCGGCGGGCCACGGCGCGGACGTGCCGTCAGTTGGCGCCACGGACGGCGGACCGGCTGATCGCCGATCTCAAGGGCACCGAGCCGCTGTTGGCGTCGGTGCGCGAGGAGCGCGCGGACCGGGCGGACCGGGCCGGGCGGCCGGGGCGGCGGGCGATGCAGATCGCGGCCGGGGTAGCGGCCGCGGCGGTGGTCGGCGGGCTGCTGGCCGGTTCGCTGCCGTCGGCGGCGTACGCGGCGGCCACGGCCGCCTCGACGGCCTCGGACGTGGTGAGCACCGCGCCGCAGACGCCGCTGGGCAGCGTGACCGACCCGAAGGTGTTCCCGAAGCCGCAGCAGCAGACCGTGGCGGGCAAGCCCGTCGCGGTGCCGTCCGCCGTGACGCTGGTGAGCGCGCCCAAGGCGGACATCGGCGCGGTGCGGGCCGTCCAGGAGGTGCTGGAGGTCGCCGGGGCGGGCGAGGTGACGCCGCGTCCGGACGGCGGGACGCCGGCCGCCGGGGCGCTGGTGGTGTACGTCGGCGGGCCCGCCGAGGGCGCCGGCGGCGAGGTGGACCGGGTGCTGCGCCAGCTGTCCGCCGCCGCGGGCGGCAAGGACGGCGCCGGGCCGACGACCGCGGGGATGCCGGCCGGCGGGTACGTGCTGTCGGCCGGTCAGCTGCCCGCCCAGGGCGGCGGGGCGTACGGCGCCGTGGTGCTGGCCGGCGTGGACGCCACCGGCACCTTCTACGCCGCGCAGAGCCTGCGTCAGCTGCTCGCCGCCGTACCGGCCGGGCAGGGGCAGGCGCCGGGTGCGGCCGGGCTCGGCCTGCCCGGGATCACGCTGCGGGACTGGCCGACCGGCGCCCCGGTGCGCGGCGTCACGGAGGGCTTCTACGGCACCCCGTGGACCGCGCAGCAGCGGCTGGAGCAGGTCGACTTCCTGGGCCGCTCCAAGCAGAACTTCTACCTCTACGCGCCCGGTGACGACCCGTACCGGCTCTCCCGCTGGCGCACCGCCTACCCCGCGGCCCAGGCCGAGGAGCTGCGCGAACTGGGCTTCCGGGCACGGCAGAACCACGTCGCGCTCGGCTACGCGCTCGACCCGGGGCAGTCCCTCTGCTTCAGCTCCGGCAAGGACGTGGACGCCCTGGTGAACAAGCTGGACGGGCTGCGCAAGCTCGGCTTCACCGCCTTCCAGCTGCAGTTCCTGGACGTCAGCTACGACGAGTGGCACTGCGGCGACGACCGCGACGAGTACGGCACCGGGCCCGCCGCGGCCGCCAAGGCCCAGGCCGAGCTGGTGAAGAAGGTGCAGGACCGGCTGATCGCGAGGAACCCGGGCCTGGCGCCGCTGTCCGTCGTCCCCACCGAGTACCACCAGCAGGGCTCCACCCCGTACCGCAAGGCGCTGGCGGCGGCCCTGCCGGAGGGCGTGCAGGTGGCCTGGAGCGGGGTCGGGGTGATCCCGGAGAAGATCACCGGCGCCCAGGCCTCGGACACCGCCGGGCTGTACGGGCACCCGCTGCTCACCATGGACAACTACCCGGTCAACGACGCCACCCCGGACCGGCTCTTCCTCGGCGCCTACACCGGGCGCGACCCGGAGGTGGCCACCCGCTCGGCGGCGCTGCTGACCGGCGCGATGCAGCAGCCGGTGGCCTCCCGGATCGCCGTGTCGACGGCCGGCGACTTCGCCTGGAACCCGGCCGGGTACAAGCCGGACGAGTCCTGGCAGGCCGCCGTACGCTCGCTGGCCGGGCCGACCGGCGCCGCCCCGACGCCCGTCGGGACGGCGCTGTCCGCCGTCACCGCGCTGGCCGGGAACAGCACCTCCTCGCCGCTGTCCAAGCAGGAGTCCGGCTACCTGGCACCGCTGCTGGACCGGTTCTGGGCGGCCGCCGAGCCGACCTCCGGCGCCGCCCCCGACCTCGCCCGGCTGATCGAGGCCGCCGCCCCGCTGCGGGACGCCTTCGCCACCATGGCCACCGCCCAGCAGACCCTGGCCGGCACCCCGGCCACCACCCAGCTGGCCGGCGAGGCCGCGCCCTGGCTGGGCCCGCTGCGCGACTACGGGCTGGCCGGGCAGTCCGCCCTCGACATGCTGCTGGCGCAGCACGGCGGCGACGGCGCGGCGGCCTGGAAGGCCCGGGTCGAGCTCAACCGGCTGCGCGAGCAGCTGGACCGGGCCCCGGCCACCGTCGGCGCCGGGGTGCTCGGCCCGTTCCTGGACCGTGCCGTGCGCGCCGCCGACAACTGGTCGGGCGTGGGTGGCGGCGCCGCCACCCCGACCACCACCCTGGGCACCGCCCAGGACCACCTGCCCGCGCTGATGACCGACGGCGTGGCCGACACCTTCTACTGGAGCTCCGCTCCCCCGCAGCCCGGCGACGCCGTCGGCCTGGACCTCGGCGCGGGCCGCCCGGTCAGCGGCGTGACCGTGCTGATGGGCGGCTGGGGCAACGGCCCGGACGCCCGGACCGCCGCCGACGACTACATCCGCGACGGCGTGCTGGAGTACTCCACCGGCGAGGGCGGCTGGAAGCAGCTCGCCACCGTCAAGAACCAGAAGACGGTCAGCGCCCAGCTCCCGCCGGGCACCGTGGTCCGGGCGGTGCGGCTGCGGGCCACCGCCGCGCAGAAGACCGCCGTCGCGGTGCGCGAGTTCACCGTCACCGCCCCGGACGATTCCCCGGCCAGCGTCAGCGGCGGCCCCGACGCGGTGCCCGGCTCCTCCGCCGCCGCCGTGCTGGACGGCAACCCGGACACCGCGTACCGGGCCGCCAAGGCACCGACCGCGATGGACGAGCCGCTCACCGTCGAGCTCGGCGCGGCCCGCCCGCTGGACCGGCTCACCGTGCTGACCGACCCGTCCGTGCGCGCCACCGCCACCCTCGCGGTGCGCCGGGCCGACGGCACCTGGGCCGACATCGGCACCGTGCAGCCCGGCTACAACGAGCTGTCGGCCGGCGGCCAGCCCGCCGACGCGTTCCGGCTCACCTGGAAGCCCGGCGGCGACCCTCCGGTGGTCAACCAGGTGATCCCCTGGTACGCGGACGCCCCGGCGGCCCGGCTCAGCCTCTCCGACCCGGCCCTGGACGTGGTCACCGGCGCCTCCGCGCCCGTGACCACCCGCGCCACCGTGGAGGCCGGCCGCCCCGAGGGCACCACCGGCGAGCTGCGCACCGAGGTGCCGCCCGCCGCCAAGGGCCTGACCGTGACCCCGGCCGGCCCGGTGACCGTGCCGCGCGGCGGCCGGGTGGGCGTGCCGCTGCTGGTCAGCGCCACCGCGGAGACGCCGTCCGGGACGTACCGGGTGCCGGTGCAGTTCGTGGCCGGCGGCACCACCGTCCGGCAGGTGCTCCAGGTGCACGTGGTGCCGCCCACCGGCGGCCCGGACCTGGCGCTCGGCGCCAAGGCCGCCTCCTCGGGCGACGAGACGGCGAACTTCCCGGCCTCGGCGGTCACCGACGGCGACCCGAAGACCCGCTGGTCCTCCCCGGCCAAGGACGACGCCTGGGTGCGGCTGGAGCTGCCGCAGGCGACCAGGCTGGGCTCGGCGGTGCTGCACTGGCAGGCCGCGTACGCCGCCTCGTACAAGATCCAGGTCTCGGCGGACGGGAACACCTGGACCGACGCCGCGACGGTGGACAACGGCAAGGGCGGCGACGAGACGGTGCGCTTCGACGCGCCCAACGTCCGGTACCTCCGGGTGCAGGGCGTGGCGCGGGCGACCAAGTACGGCTACTCGCTGTGGGGCGTCGAGCTGTACGCGGTGACCCCGCCGGCCGCGCCGCAGCCCCCGGCCGGCCAGGGAGGCGGCCAGGCCGCCCAGCCCGGCGGCGCGCCCGGGACGCCGGCGACACCTCCGGCGGCGGCGGGCGGGATCGCGCCCAAGCCGTAGCCGTGGCCGTGGCCGTGGTGGCCGTCGCCGGGCCCGGTCACGGGTGGGCGGAAACGCGGCGGGCCGCCGGCTCCCCGCTGCGGGGGGCTCGGCGGCCCATGAGGCGCGTACCGACGGTGTGACGGGCGGGCCCTTGTGGAGCTGTGGTCAGGCGGAGAGCGGTTCGGGCTGCTCACCGCGGCGGACGGGGGCGGGGTGGCCCGAGTGGGCCCGGCCGAGCGGGACCGGGTGGACCGGCTGCTCGGTGCGGTCGTGGTGCTCGTACTCGCCCCACTGCGGGGCGCGCAGCTGGTCCGCGCCGCCGTAGGGCTCCAGGTAGGGCCGCCACCGCGGGTCCTTGATCCCGGTGCCGATGATGCGCCAGGCCAGGCCGCTGGGCGGCGCGGGTGGTCGTTTCATCCGCCAGCCGAGCTCGGTGAGGTGGCGGTCGGCCTTGGTGTGGTTGCAGCGGCGGCAGGCCGCCACCACGTTGTCCCACCGGTGCTGGCCACCGCGGCTGCGCGGGATGACGTGGTCGACGCTGGTGGCGGCGGCCCCGCAGTAGACGCAGCGGCCGTGGTCGCGGGCGAACAGGGCCCGGCGGGTGAGCGGGACGGGCCCGCAGAACGGGACCCGGACGAAGCGGGTCAGACGGACGACGGACGGCGCCGGAAGGGCGCTGGTGGCGCTGTGCAGAGTGACTTCCGAGTCCTCCAGGCTGACCGCCTTGTGGTTGAGGACCAGGATGAGTGCGCGGCGCATCGATACGACGCCGAGTGGCTCGTAGGACGCGTTGAGGACCAGGACATGCGGCACGGATGCCTCCTTGGACGCCTGCGGCGCGTGGCTCGCGCCGGGACGAGCGGTTGGATCGCGCCACTCGTGCGCGATCTCCCCCAGTGTCGCCTTACGCCTTTGTACGGCGCCACCACTCCTGTGTAACGGACCTGACGCGAACTCCGGGTGTGGTCTCTGTCATAGCCGGTATGCCCGGGGGAAGGTCGGGTTGCACCCGGGTGGCGGTGCGACGGGTCCCGGTGACTCCGGCGGGTCGCCCGCCGGGGGCACGGTTCGGCCGTCCGGAGCAGCGCCCCTCCTGCCCCGGACGGCCCCGGAGCCCCGGTTCGGGGGGAGCGTACGGGGGCGTTGACGGGGCGTTCGACACGCTCCGTACGCCCTTGGGCACACCCGTGCGGGGTTCCGGCGTGTCCGGGCGGGCCCGCGGCGGCGGATAGGCTGACGCCCACGGTCCGCGGGCCGCTTGCCGGCGGTGCGGGCCCACCACGCACCCCAGCCAGGAAGGTCCGCACGTGTTCAGCTCCGGTGCCACCGGTCCGTCCGACGCGTCCTCGACGCTCGCCAACCCGACCCCGGCCCCCAGCCCCACCGCGCAGCTGCCCGAGCTCGACCTGCGGATCCCGACCAGCGCGCAGGAGGTCTCGGACACCACCCGGCAGGCCGCCAGCTGGTTCGACACCCACTGGCAGGGCTGGGTGGCCTCCGGGCTGCGGATCGTCTTCATCATCGTGCTCGCGCTGGTCCTCCGGGCCGTCGTGCGCAAGCTCATCACCCAGCTGATAGGGCGGATGGCGCGCACCTCCGAGCACCAGGAGGAGAGCCGGCTGGGCGGGCTGCTGGCCAACACCGGGGTGGTGAACACCGAACGGCGCCAGCAGCGCTCGGAGGCGATCGGCTCGGTGCTGCGCAGCGTGGCCTCCTTCAGCATCCTGGGCACGGCGGCGCTGATGGTGCTCTCCGCGCTGGGCGTGAACCTGGCGCCGCTGCTGGCGAGCGCCGGTGTGGCCGGTGTGGCGATCGGTTTCGGCGCCCGGAACCTGGTCACCGACTTCCTCTCCGGGGTCTTCATGATCATGGAGGACCAGTACGGCGTCGGTGACGAGATCGACACCGGTGTCGCCACCGGCACGGTGCTGGAGGTCGGCCTGCGGGTCACCAAGCTGCGCGGCGGGAACGGCGAGATCTGGTACATCCGCAACGGCGAGGTGAAGCGGATCGCCAACATGAGCCAGGGCTGGGCGACCGCCTCGGTGGACGTCCAGGTCGGCTACAAGGAGGACCTGATCCGGGTCGAGGACCTGATCCTGGCGACGGCCGAGGAGATGGCCAAGGAGGCCCCGTACGACGAGCTGATCTGGGCTCCGGTGTCGATCCTGGGCGTGGAGTCGGTCGCCTCGGACTCGGTGGTGCTGCGGGTCGAGGCCAGGACCGCCCCGGGCAAGGCCGCCTCCGTCTCCCGGGCGCTGCGCCAGCGGCTGAAGGCGGCCTTCGACGGGGCCGGGATCAAGGTCAAGGAGGAGGTCGCCGCGGTGGCCGCCGGGGCGACCGGCGTGGTGATCGCCCCCTCCCCGGTCCCGGCCGCCGAACAGGCCGCACCCGCCGACCGGGTGGCCGAGCCCGTTCCGGCCCAGGCCCCGGTCCCGGCGGCGGCCCGGGCGGCGGACGACGCGTCGAAGCCGTAGCGGTTCGGCCGCACGGACACGGACGAAGCCCCGCTCCCACCACGGTGGGGGCGGGGCTTCGTGGTGTCGGGTAACGCTTCGGCATCCTCCGCTCCGCCCACCATTGACACCCCTACGACAGGGCGCTTACGGTCCTTCCCTAGCGACTGGAAAGTTTCCTAACAGTTCGTCCGAAACCCGCCCGCTCCCCACGCCGGGGACACCCGCAGGACGTCGACGACCAGCCGGAAGAGGAGGATGCCGGGCATGACCAAGAGCACCGCCAAGGCCCCCCTCGCCGGCACCCCCAGTCTGCTGCGCGCCATCAACGACCGCGCCGCCCTCGAACTGCTGCTGGAGAACGGGCCGCTCTCCCGTACCCAGATCGGCACCCTCACCGGGCTGTCCAAGCCCACCGCCTCCCAGCTGCTGGCCCGGCTGGAGGCGGCCGGGCTGGTCCTGCCGGTCGGTACCACGGCGGGCGGGCCCGGCCCCAACGCCCGGCTGTACCAGGTGAATCCGGCCGCCGGGTACGTCGCCGGACTGGATGTCACCAACAGCGGCATCGAGGTCGCCGTCGCCGACATCACCGGCACCACGCTGGCCGGGCACACCGTGCCGACCAAGGGTGTGCCGGCGGCCGCGACCGTGCCCACCGTCGCCGCCGCGGTGGCCGAGGCGGTCCGGGCCGCCGGTCTGCCGGAGGGCGCCCTGCGCACCGTCGCGATCGGGGTCGGCGGCGCCCCCGACCCGGTCACCGGCAAGCTGCGCTACGCCTCCCACCTGCCGGGCTGGCACTCGCCGCGGCTGGTCGAGGAGCTGACCGAGGCGATCGGCGCGCCGGTGTCGATCGAGAACGACGTGAACCTGGCCGCCGTCGCCGAGCGGTCCTCGGGCGCCGCGGCCGGCTTCGAGGACTTCGTCCTGCTCTGGGCCGGGGCCGGGGTCGGCGCGGCGATCGTGATCGCCGGGCGGCTGCACCGCGGCTTCACCGGCGGCGCCGGGGAGGTCGGCTACATGCCGCTGCCCGACTCCCCGGTCGAGTGGGACGCCCGCCGCCGCAAGTTCGGCGGGTTCCAGGCGCTGGTCGGCGCGCCCGCCGTCCGGTCGCTGGCCCGTGAGCACGGGCTCGGCGCGGCCACCGCGCAGGAGTCCATCGCCAGGGCGCTGGCCACCCCCGGCGCCGGCGACGCCTTCCTCGCCGAGCTGGCCGGGCGGCTCGCCGTCGGGCTGGCGGTGATCGTCGCCGTCGTCGACCCCCAGCTGGTGGTCCTCTCCGGTGTGGTGCCGAGCGCGGGCGGCGAACGGCTGCGCGCGCTGGTCGAGGACGAACTGGCGCGGATCTCCATCGCCCGGCCGGAGGTCCGCAGCACCGCCCTGTCCGGCTCGCCGGTCCTGCTCGGCGCCCTGCAACGTGCCCTGTCCGACGCCCGCGAGGCGGTCTTCTCCACCCACTGACGCCCGCCCCCGATCAACTCGACGCACCCACTGACGCTCCCCCTGTCACCTCGCCACCTGCACCCACCTCTCCCCAACCCCCGAACGCGGGACCCGAGGCAACGAGGCCTGCCCGCGCACCCCCAGGAGGATCCCGAAGTGCACGCCACCACCTCCCGCAGAGGCCGCCGCACGATCGCCGCCGTCGCCGGCAGCGCCGTCCTGGCCCTGCTCGCCTCCGCCTGCACCGGTTCCAGCGACTCGGGCGGCTCCGACGACTCGGCCAGCGGCAAGGACGTCACCATCACCTTCTGGCACGGCTGGAGCCAGGAGAACGAGAAGAAGGCGATCAACGACAACATCGCCGCCTTCGAGAAGGCCCACCCCAACATCCACGTCAAGTCCGTGGACGGCCTCGAGGACGACAAGGTCAACCAGGCCCTGCGGGCGGGCGGCTCGGACGCGCCGGACGTGGTCTCCTCCTTCACCACCAACAACGTCGGCATGTTCTGCTCGACCAAGGCCTTCGTCGACCTCAAGCCGATGCTCCAGAAGAGCGGCATCGACCCGGTCAAGACCTTCCCGGCCGCGATGCTCAACTACACGCAGTTCCAGGGCAACCAGTGCTCGCTGCCGCTGCTCGGCGACGCGTACGGCCTGTACTACAACAAGAAGGCCTTCGCCGACGCCGGCATCGCCAACCCGCCGAAGACCTTCAGCGAGTTCGCCGAGGACGCCGCCAAGCTGACCGTCGCCGACGGCGACTCGTACAAGCAGCTCGGCTACATGCCGCTGTACCACGGCTACGAGTCCACCACCGAGCACTTCCTCGGCCAGTACGGCGCGACCTACTTCGGCGCCGACGGCAAGTCGAACATCGCCACCGACCCGAAGGTCGCCGCGATGTTCAAGTGGCAGAAGGGCCTCGTCGACCAGCTCGGCGGCTACGACAAGCTGGAGAAGTACCGCGCGACCTTCGGCGAGGAGTTCAGCGCCAAGAACCCCTTCCACACCGGCCAGGTCGCGATGGCCCTCGACGGCGAGTGGCGCACCGCCTCGCTCGCCAAGGACAAGCCCGACTTCGAGTGGGCCACCGCCGCCTTCCCCGTCCCGGACGACCAGGCCGACACCTACGGCCGCGGCTACCAGACCGGCACCATCATCGGCATCGCCAGCACCAGCAAGAAGCAGGCCGCCGCCTGGGAGTTCGTCAAGTACCTGACCACGGACACCGACGCGGTGGTGAACTTCTCCAACGCGATCCACAACGTGCCGAGCACCTTCGAGGCGCTGGACTCGCCGAAGCTGGTGAGCGACCGGAACTTCAAGACCTTCCTGGACGTCGCCAAGAACGCCCACTCCGGCACCACCCCGCCGGCCGTCAACGGCGGCAGCTACCTCATCACCCTGCAGAACCTCGGCTACGACTACGAGTCCGGCAAGCAGGGCGACCTCCAGGCGGGTCTGGCCGCCACGGCCAAGCAGATCGACACCGACATCGCCCAGGCCAAGTAGGCCGGGGAACGGTCCACGGAGCTCCCATGTCACTCGCGTTCGGCACCCGCAAGGGAAGCGACGAGGCCGACGCGGGACCGACCGGCCCGGCGGCGCCCTCCACGCAGCACCTGCTGCGCCGGAAGCGCCGCCGGGAGGCGGCCCGCACCCTCGCCTTCCTCTCCCCCTGGCTGATCGGGTTCAGCGTCTTCTTCGCCTACCCGCTCGTCTCCACCGCCTACTTCTCCTTCACCTCGTACAACGGCTTCGGCGCCCCGACCTTCAGCGGCCTGAAGAACTGGGACTACGTCTTCAACCACCTGCCGACCTTCTGGCAGGGCCTGCGCAACACCCTGTGGCTGGTCGTCGTGATGGTGACCCTGCGGGTCGTCTTCGGCCTGGGCATCGGGATGCTGATCACCAAGGTGAAGACCGGCGCCGGCTTCTTCCGCACCGCCTTCTACCTGCCGTACCTGGCCCCGCCGGTGGCCGCCACCGTCGCCTTCGCCTTCCTGTTCAACCCCGGCACCGGCCCGGTCAACCACCTGCTGGGCGAGCTCGGCCTGCCGCAGCCCGGCTGGTTCGCCTCCGCGGACTGGTCCAAGCCCGCGCTCACCCTGCTCGCCATGTGGGGCGTCGGCGACCTGATGGTCATCTTCATGGCCTCGCTGCTGGACGTCCCCCGGGAGCAGTACGAGGCGGCCTCGCTGGACGGCGCCGGCCCGTTCCAGCGGTTCCGGTACGTCACCCTGCCGAACATCTCGCCGATCATCATGTTCGCGGTGGTCACCGGGGTGATCCAGACCATGCAGTACTACACCCAGGCGATCGTCGCCGGGAAGGTCGCCAGCGGCATCGCGGGCGGCTCCGGCCAGCCCTTCGAGCCCGGCTTCCCGAACGGCTCCACCTGGACCCTGCCGCAGATGGTCTACAAGCTCGGCTTCCAGAGCTTCAACTACGGCGCGGCCTGCGTCGTCGCCCTGGTGCTGTTCGCCATCTCGATGGCCGTCACCTCGATCCTGCTCCGCCGCCGGTCCGGCTTCATGGCGAGCGACGACTAGCGGCCCGTGAGGACCTGATCATGACTCTTGGCTCCACGCTCACGAGGGCCCCGGCCGCGGCCGGCCCCTCCCGCCCCGGCGGACCCGCCGCCCGGGCCGCCCGCCGCCGCGCGGCCCTCAACTGGGTGGCCGTGCACGCGCTGGCCATCGCCGCCGCGCTGTTCTTCCTGCTGCCCTTCGTGTTCGTCTTCCTCACCTCGGTGATGTCGGACCGGCAGGCGCTCACCACCGACTACTGGCCGACCAGCTGGAACTGGGGCAACTACGGCAAGGTCTGGGACACCCCCGGCTTCCTCACCTGGTGGCGCAACACCCTGCTGTACGCCGTGGCCGGCACCGTGCTGACCGTGGTCTCCAGCCTGCCGGTGGCCTACGCGCTCGCCAAGTTCCGCTTCCGCGGCCGCAACCTGGCGCTGATGGCGGTCATCGCGATGATGATGCTGCCGCCGCAGGTCACCGTCATCCCGATGTACCTGTTCTGGTCCAAGCAGATGGGCCTGAGCAGCTCGCTCTGGCCGCTGATCATCCCGATGGCCTTCGGCGACGCGTTCACCATCTTCCTGCTGCGCCAGTTCCTGATGACCATCCCCAGGGAGTACATCGAGGCCGCCCGGATCGACGGCTGCGGCGACCTGCGCACCCTGCTGCGGGTGGTCCTGCCGATGGCCAAGCCGGCCATCGCCGCGGTCGCGCTGTTCCAGTTCTTCTACTGCTGGAACGACTACTTCGGCCCGCAGATCTACGCCAGCAACAACCACGACTCCTGGACGCTCAGTTACGGGCTGGAGTCCTTCAAGGCCGCCCACCACACCAACTGGAACCTCACCATGGCCGCCACCATGATGGTGATGGCCCCGGTGATCGTCCTCTTCTTCTTCGCTCAGAAGGCCTTCATCGAAGGCGTGACACTGACAGGGGTCAAGGGCTGATGTCCGCACTGAAGTTGGCAATCGTCGGCGGGGGTTCGACGTACACTCCGGAGCTGATCGACGGCTTCGCCCGGCTGCGCGACACCCTGCCGGTCGGCGAGCTGGTGCTGATCGACCCGGCCGCCGAGCGGCTGGAGCTGATCGGCGGCCTGGCCCGGCGGATCTTCGCCCGGCAGGGCCACCCCGCGGTCGTCACGGTGACCACGGACCTGGCGGCGGGCGTCGCGGACGCCGACGCCGTGCTGCTCCAGCTGCGCGTCGGCGGGCAGGCGGCCCGCAACCAGGACGAGACCTGGCCGCTGGAGTGCGGCTGCGTCGGGCAGGAGACCACCGGCGCCGGCGGGCTCGCCAAGGCGCTGCGCACCGTCCCGGTGGTGCTGGACATCGCCGAGCAGGTGCGCCGGACCAACCCGGACGCCTGGATCGTGGACTTCACCAACCCGGTCGGCATCGTCACCCGGGCGCTGCAGACCGCCGGCCACAAGGCCGTCGGGCTGTGCAACGTCGCGATCGGCTTCCAGCGCAAGTTCGCCGGGCACCTGGGCGTGGACCCGGAGCTGGTCCGGCTCGACCACGTCGGGCTCAACCACCTGACCTGGGAGCGCGGGGTGACCCTGCTGGACGCCCCGGGCGCCACGACCGGGCGCGAGGTGCTCCCCGAGCTGCTCTCCTCGCACGGCAAGGAGATCGCCGAGGACCTGCACCTGCCGCAGGCCGTCATCGAGCGGCTCGGCGTCGTGCCGTCCTACTACCTGCGGTACTTCTACCAGCACGACGCCGTGGTGGCGGAGCTGAGGGAGCAGGGCTCGCGGGCCGCGCAGGTCGCCGAGATCGAGCGGCAGCTGCTGGAGCTGTACGCCGACCCGGCCCTGGACACCAAGCCCGAGCTGCTCGGCAAGCGCGGCGGCGCCTTCTACTCGGAGGCGGCCGTCCAGCTGATCGCCGCGCTGCTCGGCACCGGCGGCGGCACGTCCGTCCAGGTGGTGAACACCCGCAACGACGGCGTGCTGCCGTTCCTGCCCGACGACGCCGTCATCGAGGTGCCGGCCGAGGTGGACGCGCGGGGCGTGCGCCCGCTGCCGCAGCGGCCCGTCGAGCCGCTGTACGCCGGACTGGTCGCCGCCGTCACCTCGTACGAGCACCTCGCCCTCGACGCCGCCCTGCGCGGCGGCCGCGACCGGGTCTTCGACGCCCTGCTCGCCCACCCGCTGGTCGGCCAGATCGAGCTGGCCGACCAGCTCACGGACCGCCTGCTCGCCCACAACCGCGAGCACCTCGCCTGGGCCTGACCCGGCCCGCTCCGCGCCGTCCGGCGACCGCCCCCGGTCGCCGGACGGGCACCGCGAGGAGACCGTCCACCCCCGGCCGGGGACCTTTCGGCCGGGCCACCCGGCCGGGACCACCGCCGGGCACCCGGCCGACGACCAACGGCCCGGGCCACGTACGAGCCGCGGGGACCTGATGACCCACCAGCCCGAACCACTCCTGCCCGGCGTCCTCGCCATCGACGCGGGGAACTCCAAGACCGACGTCGCCCTGATCGGCACCGACGGCAGCATCCTCGGCACCGCCCGCGGCGGCGGCTTCGAACCGCAGAAGATCGGCGGCGCGGCGGCCGTCGCCGGCCTCGCCCCGCTGGTCGAGCAGGCCGCCGCCGAGGCCGGCCACCCGTCCTGGAGCGGCGTGCTCACCGGCCACGTCAGCGCCTGCCTGGCCAACGCCGACCTGCCGGTCGAGGAGGAGGCGCTGCGGGTGGCGCTGGAGTCCCACCCCTGGGGCGCCGGCAACACCGTCGTCAACGACACCTTCGGCCTGCTGCGGGCCGGCACCGACGGCCCGCGCGGGGTCGCGGTGGTCTGCGGCGCCGGGATCAACTGCGTCGGCCTGCTGCCGGACGGCCGCACCGCCCGCTTCCCCGCCCTCGGCGAGCTCACCGGCGACTGGGGCGGCGGCTCCGGACTCGCCGTCGCCAGCATGTGGCACGCCGTCCGCGCGGAGGACGGGCGCGGCGGGCCGACCGGGCTCGCCCGCGCCATCGCCGAGCACTTCGGCCTGCCCGGCGCCGGCGCCGTCGCCGAGGCCGTCCACCTCGGGCACCTGCCGCACGCACGACTGCACGAGATCGTCCGGGTGCTGTTCGCCGTCGCGGACGAGGGCGACGAGGTGGCGCGGGGGCTGATCGACCGCCAGGCCGACGAGATCGTCCGGCTCGCGGTGGTGGCGCTCCGCCGCCTGGACCTGCTGGACACCCCGACCCCGGTGGTGCTGGGCGGCGGCGTGCTCGCCTCCCGGCATCCGCTGCTGCTGGACAACGTGACCGCCCGGCTCGCCGAGGCCGCGCCGCTGGCCGAGCCGCGCGTCGTCGTCGCCCCGCCGGTGCTGGGCGCGGCGCTGCTCGGCCTCGACCACCTGGCGGCGGGCGCGCGGGCGCAGGCCCGGGTGCGCGAGGCGTACGAGGCGGGCCGGCCGGTGGCCGCCTGACGGCCGCCACCTGCTCCCCTGCCGCCGCCTGACGGCCGCTCATCGGCTCCCCTCCCCCGCCGGATCCGCACATCCGGCGGGGGAGGGGCCCTGGCGGGAACCACGGGCCGGGCCCCGGTCGTGTTAAGCGGGTACCGCCAACCGCCGCCGCCCGGGGAGACTTGTGTCATGGCCACCCCCCGCATGCTCCTCGCCGCCGCCCTGCTGGCCTGCGGCGCCGCCGCCGTCCTCACCGGCTGCACGCCCGCCGACTCCGGCCCCACCGTGGCCGCCGCCTCCGCCGCCGCGCTGGCCGACGAGGGCGCGGACGACCTGCTGGACGAGGACGACGGCCTCTTCTACGAGGAGGAGGAGTACTACTCCGGCTCGGCCGAGCCGTCCGCCGCCTTCTCCTCCGCCTCGCCCGACTCGTCCGCTTCGCCCGACGTGCCCGCCCCGCCGGACTCGCCGGACTCGCCCGCGTCTCCCGACGAGCCCTCCGCCGAGCCCTCCACGGAGTCTTCCACCGGGCCCGGGTGCGCCGTTCCCACCGGCCGCCCCGGCCACGAGTTCCTCGTCGTCGTCTCCGCCGGACCGGCCGAACTCACCGCCCGGGCCGCCCGCTTCAGCTGCGGCTCCGCCCGCTACGAGCCCGTCGGCAGCCCCGTCCACTACGGCTTCGCGGGGGCGGGCGTGGCGGCGACCCTGGTCGACGTCACCCACGACGAACCGGCCAGGACCGTCCGCCTCGACGAGCTGATCGCCCACATCGACGACTGCCTGGCCGAGCGCGAACCGGCCGACCCGTACGGCTGCCACGGCAACGCCTACGACGTGGTGCTGGACTCGCACGGCCGGATCATGCGGATCGGCGAGGTCGAGGGCCCCTGAGTCGGCCTTCGGCGACGACCTGACGGCGCATACGGTGTAGAAGCGCCTCTCAACTGTTGGCATTCGGCTGCGCTACGCGCATCAACCCACGTCCAGCTGCGGGCTTTTGACGTTCGCTACGTCCGCCCGGGCGTTCCTTGGGGCGGGTCTTACCCTTTGCGTGCTTGAAGCGGTTTCGGCGGCGGTGCTTTGCTTCCGGCGGTCGGCGGTGAACCGGTCCCCCATCCCACCCCGCTGGTCGTCCCTGACGGGCCGCCGGCAGGTCCGGCTCGCCGTCGTCGTGCTCCTCCCCCTTCGTCCCCCACCGTGCCGCCGCGCCGTACCCGGCCGCGGCCGGCACCAGAGAGGAACCCTCACGATGGGCATCTCCCCCACCTCCCGCCGGATGCGACTGCGGGCCCTGACCGGGCTCAGCGCCCTGGCGCTGGCCGCCGCCGGCTTCGCGGCCGCCCCGGTCGCCCAGGCCGCCCAGGACAACCGGCCGGCCGGCGAGTTCGCCGGACAGCCGCACCCCTACCGGCACGGCGCGCACCCGACCAAGGAGGCCGGCGACTCCGCGAAGGCCGCGGGCAACAACCTCAGCTACGGCGGCGGCGTCGACGGCATCGGCGTCACCACCGGCGCGCCGAAGGTCTACCTGGTCTTCTGGGGCTCCCAGTGGGGCACCCAGGGCACCAACTCCAGCGGCTACACCACCCTGACCGGCGACCCGAAGGGCGAGGCCGTCCGGGCGCAGCAGCTGTTCAAGGGCCTCGGCACCAACAGCGAGACCTGGTCCGGCGTCATGACCCAGTACTGCGAGGGCGTCGCCGCGGGCGCGACCAGCTGCCCGACCGGTTCGACGCACGTCGGCTACCCGACCGGCGGCGCGCTGGCCGGCGTCTGGGTCGACGGGTCCGCCGCCGCTCCGGGCCAGGCCAGCGGCAACCAGCTGGCCGCCGAGGCCGTCAAGGCGGCCGGGCACTTCGGCAACACCACCGCCGCCTCCAACCGCAACGTGCAGTACGTGGTGCTGTCGCCGACCGGCACCCACCCGGACGGCTTCAACACCCCGAACGGGGGCTTCTGCGCCTGGCACGACTGGAACGGCGACACCACCCTGAGCGGCGGCGCGGCCTCCTCCCCGTACGGTGACGTGGCGTTCACCAACGACCCGTACGTGACCGACATGGGCAGCTCCTGCGGCCAGAACTACGTCAACAGCGGCAGCGCGGGCACCCTGGACGGCGTGACCATCGTGTACGGCCACGAGTACTCGGAGACCATCACCGACCAGAACCCGGCGGGCGGCTGGACCGACTCGACCGGGTACGAGAACGCCGACAAGTGCTCCTGGAACGGGGTCGGCGGGACGGGCGGCGCGCAGAACGTGACGTTCGCGACGGGCTCGTTCGCCATGCAGGGCACCTGGTCGAACGGCGTGAGCGGCTGCCAGATCTCGCACGCGGTCGTCCACTGACGACCGGGTGAGGCGAGCGCCGGAGTGGGCCGTGCGGGCCCGCTCCGGCGCTCTCGCGTGACGCGCTCCACGCGCTTTACGCTCCTTGCGCGCTTTGCGCGCTTTACGCGCTTCACACGCTTCTACGCGCTGACCAGCCCGAACTCGTAGGCCTGGATGACCAGGTGGACCCGGTCGCGGGCGTCGAGCTTGGTGAACAGCCGGGCGACGTGGGCCTTGGCGGTGGCCACGCTGATGGTGAGCTCCGCGGCGATCTCGGCGTTGGACAGGCCCCGGCCGACCAGGGTGAGCACCTCCCGCTCGCGCTCGGTGACGGCCTCGGCGACCGGCCTGCGGGGCCTGGCCGCGGCGTCGGCGTCCGGGCGGGCGGCGAACTCGCCGATCAGCCGGCGGGTGATGCCGGGGGCCAGCAGGGCGTCCCCGGCGGCGACCACCCGGACGCCGTCCAGGATGGTCTCCAGGGCGAGGTCCTTGACCAGGAAGCCGCTCGCCCCGGCCCGCAGCGCGCCGTAGACGTAGTCGTCGTCGTCGAAGGTGGTGAGGACGAGGACGTGGGTGGGCAGGTCCGGGTCGGCGGTGATCCGGCGGGTGGCCTCGATGCCGTCCATGCCGGGCATCCGGATGTCCATCACGGCGACGTCGGGGCGCAGCCGGGCGACCAGTTCGACGGCCTCGGCGCCGTTGCCGGCCTCGCCGACCACCTCCAGGTCGGGGGCGTCGGCGATCAGCACGCGCAGGCCGGTGCGGATGAGCGGCTGGTCGTCGACCAGGACGACACGGATCACGGTCCCACCTCCACGGGGGTCTCGACGGCGGTCCCGACGGCGGTTCCGACACCGGGCTCGCCGGGGGTCTGCACGGCCGGGGTCTGCACGGCCGGGGTCTGCACGGCCGGGGTCTCGGGGAGCGGCAGCCGCGCGGCGACCCGGAAGCCGCCCTCGGGGCGCGGGCCGGCCGCGAACTCGCCGTCCAGCAGGGCGACCCGCTCGCGCATGCCGGCCAGCCCGTAGCCGGTACCGGGGGTGCCGGTCGCCGCGCCCGCGCCCAGGTCGACGACGGTGACGTCGAGCTCCCGCGGCCCGTACCCGACGGTGACGTGGCAGTCCCGGGTGCCGGAGTGCTTGACCACGTTGGTGACCGCCTCCTGGACGATCCGGTAGGCGGCGAGGTCCACCTCGGACGGCAGGGGACGGGCTTCGCCGCGGCGGGTGAGCGCCACCCGCACCCCGGCGCCCGCCGCCTTCTCCACCAGCCGGTCCAACTCACCCAGTCCGGGCATCACTTCGAGCGGCGCCGGCTCCCCCTCGCCCTGCCGCAGCGCGCCGAGCATCCGGCGCAGCCCGGCCAGGGTCTCCCGGCTGGTGGCCTCGATCGCCTCCAGGGCGGCCCGGGTCTCGGCGGGCTGGGTGTCCATGACCCGGCTGCCCATGCCGGCCTGGATCGCGATGATGCCGATGCTGTGGGCCACCATGTCGTGCAACTCGCGGGCGATGCGCAGCCGTTCGGCGGTGATGGCCTGCTCGGAGGCCCGGCCGCGCAGCGCCTCGGTGTGGGCCCGGCCCTGGTGCACGGTGTTGCCGATCAGCCAGGCGATCAGCACGGTGGCGGCGAAGCCCCCGTAGGCGAGCGGGTTGACGGGGTAGTCGTTGACGGCGCCCCAGAGCAGCAGCCCGGCGAGGGTGGCGAGCGGCAGCGCCAGGGCGGTGAGCGAGACCCGGCGGGAGCGGGTGGCCGCGCAGTAGCCGACCACCGCGTCGGCGATCAGGAACTGGAGCGGCGCCGCCTCCGGGACGCCCCACATCCCGAGCGCGAACATCCCGCCCCCGAGCGCCACCACGATGGCGAGCATCGGCAGCCGGACCAGCAGCGTCGCGACCAGGGTGGTGACCACCGCGGTGACCACCATCGGCATGTCCTCGGGATTGCCGTGGTAGTTCAGCAGGTGGTGCAGCTCGTTCTCGCGCGTGAAGAAGCGGAACACGACCAGGGCCGTCCACAGCGCCCCCACCCACACGCCCGCGGGCAGGCGCCTGAGCAGCGGCGGACGGGGTTCGGTGATCATGACGCGATGGTAGCGGCGGCCCGGACGGCGGCACATTGGCCCGGGGGCGTAATCCCCGGGGCCAGTGCGGCCGCCCGCGGTTGTGGCCCGCGGCCCGATGCCCGGGCGGGGGCCCGACCGGCAGCGTTGTCCCCGTGATCGAGATCGAGCGACTGACCAAGCGGTACGGCGCCACCACGGCCGTCGACCAGTTGACCTTCACCGTCCGGCCCGGCACCGTGACCGGCTTCCTCGGCCCCAACGGGGCGGGCAAGTCCACCACGCTGCGGATGATCCTGGGCCTCGACACCCCCACCGGGGGGAGTGCCACCGTGGCCGGGGTGCCCTTCGCGAACCGGCCGCGCGGCCTGCGGCACGTCGGCGCCCTGCTGGACGCGGGCGACGTGCACGGCGGGCGCAGCGCCCGGGCACACCTGTCGGCCCTGGCCCGGAGCAACCGCATCCCGCTCCGGCGGGTGGACGAGGTGCTGGCCGAGGTCGGGCTCGGCAAGGCCGCCGGGCGCCGGATCGGCGGCTACTCGCTGGGCATGAAGCAGCGGCTCGGCATCGCCGGCGCGCTGCTCGGCGACCCGCCGGTGCTGCTCTTCGACGAGCCGCTCAACGGGCTGGACCCGGAGGGCGTGCTCTGGGTACGCGGGCTGTTCCGCCGGCTCGCCGCCGAGGGGCGCACCGTCTTCGTCTCCAGCCACATGATGGCCGAGATGGAGCACACCGCCGACCACCTGGTGGTGATCGGGCGCGGCCGGCTGATCGCGGACGAGAGCCTCGCCGAGTTCTCGGCCCGCAACGCGGTCTCCTCGGTGGCCGTCCGGGGGCCCGAACTCGCCTCGCTGGCCGGGGTCCTGCGCGCGGAGGGGGCCGAAGTACGGCTGACGGAGCCGGGGTTCGGGACCGTCACCGGGATGCCGGCCGAACGGATCGGCGAACTCGCGCTGCGGCACGGCGTGGTGCTGCACGAGCTGGCCGCCCGGACGTCGTCGTTGGAGTCGGCGTTCATGTCCCTGACCGCCGACAGCGTCGAGTACCTGGCAGGAGAAGCCCGATGAGCAGCATGGCCCTTGATTCCACCGGTTCCGGCGGTTCCACCGGTTCCGTCGCCGAGCCGGCCCCCCGGTTCCTCGACCTGCTCGCCGCCGAGTGGATCAAACTGCGCTCGCTGCGCTCCACCTACTGGGTGCTGGCGCTGGCCTCGCTGGTGGCGATCGCGGTCAACGTGAACGCCGTCCACACCGACCTGACGTACATCGACCACCCGCCCGCGCCGATGCCCGGGCGCTCGCCGTACACCTACGACCCGCTGTTCCACGGCCTCGGCAGCATCGCGAGCGACCTGATGGCGGTCGCGGCCGGCAGCCTCGGGGCGATCACCGTCTTCGGCGAGTACACCACCGGCCTGATCCGCACCACCTTCGCCGCCGTCCCGGACCGGCGCGGCGTGATCGCGGCCAAGGTGCTGCTGATCGGCGGGATCACCGCGCTCGCCGGGCTCGTCGTCTCGGCGGTCTCCTTCCTCACCATCAACGCGATGCTGGCCTCCCGGCACGTCGGGCTCTCCATCACCGACGAGGGCTGCCTGCGGGCCGTGCTCGCCTACGCGGCGATCGTGCCGGTCTGCGCGCTGATCGGGATGGCGCTGGGCGCGCTGCTGCGGCACGCCACCGCCTCGATCGTGTCGCTGGTGATGCTGATGTTCATCCTGCCGATGATGTTCGGCGGGGACCGCTACCGGTGGCTGAAGGAGATCGGCACCCACCTGCCGCTGGCCACCGTGCAGCGGCTCACCATCACACCGAACTCCAGGACCACGATGGGGAAGTACGCGCCGAGCGTGCTGGACTCGTGGATCACCATGGGGGTGTGGGGCGCGGTGGCGGTGGCGGTGACGGTGGTCGTGGTGCGGCGGCGGGACGTGTGAGGCCCCGGGTCGCCCCGGGCCTCTGGTCGCCCCAGGTCTCGGGGCATCCCAGGCGGCGGGTCACCCCGGGCCTCGGGTCACCCCAGGCCGAGGCGCCGCGCCGTCGCGGCGGGCAGCGGGTACGGGCGCTCGGGCGGCAGCAGCCGCAGCGCCTTCGCCGCCTGCCCGCCGCGGACCAGCGCGGCGATCCGCTGCACCTGCGGGGTGAGGTCGGTGAGCCCGACGACCCACTCCTCGGCGTAACGGCGGACCAGCGACCGGCCGACGCCCACCTGGATGCTGTAGTGGTTCAGCGCCGCCCCGCGCAGCGACCGCTCCGGGTCCCACTGCACGTGGACCTCGGCGCGGGCCACCTCGTCCGGGTGCGCGGTGGTCAGGACGGCGCGGGCGAGCGCCTCCTCCCAGCCCTCCCGGGTGATCCGGACCGCCAGCACCCTGGTCTGGCCGGGCTTCTGCGCCCAGTTGCTGCGGTGCATCAGCCAGCGGAACGAGGGCTTGATCCACGTCATCCGGTGGAAGCCGAACGGCGCCGTGAACCGGCCCGCCGCCAGCGCCGCGTCGGCGATCGCCGACGGGTAGGCCTGGTAGAGCACGATCGTCCGCCCGTCGTGGTCGGCCCGGATCTCGCGCAGAGCGGTCATCCCGCGCCACCCCCTTCCGCCCCGGCACGCTGCCCGCCCGGCCACGCTGCCAGCACCGACGGCACGGCGCAACGGGATTAGGGCACGCCTACGGGCGCGGCGCTACGGCCCCCGGGGTCAGGCCGCGGCGGCGCCCGCCTTGGTGCGGAAGGCGCCGAGGGTGGCCGCCGGGACGCCGCAGGAGGGGAGGAAGGAGGCGGCGCCGCCGTGGTGGGTGCGGACGCGGTCGAGGAAGACGGACATGGCCTCGGCCGGGGCCTCCAGGAGGGGCGCGGGGATGGTCAGGTTGCGGCCCCGGGAGTCGGTGACGCGGGAGGTGGTGCGGTCGTTGAGGGCGGTGCGGTGGCGCTCGGCGAGGCCCGCGAAGATCTGCGGGAGGGCGTCGGCGGTGCGGGTGTAGTCGGCGACGATGCGCTCGGCGGGGACGCCGAGGAGGTCCAGCAGGAGGGCGGTCAGCAGGCCGGTGCGGTCCTTGCCGGCGGCGCAGTGCAGCAGGACGGCGCCGGGGCGGACGGTGGCGTCGACGGCGGCGGCCACCGCGTCGGGCGCGGACTCGGCCAGCAGGACGTAGAAGTCGCCCAGGTCGGCGGCGGTGGCCATGGTGCCCATCCGCGCGGTGAGGGCGTCGGTGGCGGGGTTCACCGGGGCGGCGACGACGGATATCCCGGCGGACTCGGCGGCGGCCCAGTCGGCGGGGTCGGTCTCGCGCGGGTCGCGCAGGTCCACGATGGTGCGGATGTCGCAGCCGCGCAGCTGGGCGACGGTGGCCTCGTCGGCGGCCGGGAACGGCTGGGCGGAGCGGTACAGCACACCGGGGCGGACCCGCCGGCCCTCGGGGTCGCCGAGGGCGGCGGCGTCGCGGAAGTTGACCAGGGACATGCGGGAGGCCTTTCGGTGGGGCCGCACCCGGGAGGAGACGGGGAGATCCGGAGGCGGAGACATCTAGACGTCTAGATGTGTAACCCCTCGGGGGGCCGCCGGGCAAGCCTCGGTGGCGCGGGTCTCGCCGACGCGGGCCTCGATCGGTACATCCTTCTATCCCACGCCCATCGCCCGCCCACGGCGACCCGGGGGCCGCGGTGTCCCGTACGGCACGTCGCCCGGGCGGCACGGGCGGTGACGAGGGGCACAGGCGGCACAGGCGGCACAGGCGGCACAGGCGGCACGAGCGACGCAGGCGGCCCGGGCGGGCTCCGTAGGATCGGGCCCGTGGCGACGAACCCCCCGGACACCCCGAGCTCCCCGAACACCCCGGTGTACCGCCGCCTGGCCCGCCGGCTCCAGGAGCGCGTCGACACCGGCGCCTACCCGCCCGGCACCCGGCTGCCCAGCGAGCCCGAGCTGAGCGCCGAGTTCGGCGTGAACCGGCTGACCGTACGGCAGGCGGTGGCGGAGCTGGAGCGGGCCGCCGTGGTGGAGATCCGCCGGGGCGTGGGCACCTTCGTCCGCCCGCCCGCCGTCCGGGTGTCGATCGCCGTGGACCCGCGCAGCCAGCGCTTCGACCTCGGCAGCGTGCCCACCGCGCTGCCGAACGACGAGTCCACCGACGGCGAGTTCGTGGTGGCCGCCCCGCCCGTCACCGGCTCGGCGCAGGACGCGGAGGCGGCCCGCCAGCTGGGCCGCACTCCGGCGGAGCTGTCCCGGGTGGACTCGGTGATCCGGCTGGGCGGGCGGGCCCGGGCGGCGTGCAGCTACTGGGTGCCGTTCGGCCCGCTGCCCGCCGAGCTGGTCCGGCCGGGCCGCCCCGGGAACCTGGTGCCGGACCTGGCGCGGGCCGCCGGGGTGGAGCTGGAGTACGACTGGCGGGCCTTCGGCGCCGTCGGCGCGGACCTCGCGGACGCCGAGCTGCTGGGCGTCCCGCCGGGCACCGCGCTGCTGGTGCGCGAGGGGGTCAGCTGCACCCCGGACGGCGCTCCGGCGCTGTACGTACGGCGGCGGATCGACGGCAGCAGCGCCCGCTTCGTCCTGCACTTCCGGGACCGGTAGCGGGGGCCGCCGCGGCGGGCGGCAGCGGCCGGCGGCCGGGGCCTCCCCGGCCGGTGGCAGGGGCCGCCGCGCCCGTTCCCGGCCGGAGCGCCCCTGATAAATTCAGCGCCGAAATACCGGGCCGCACGGGGGTTGGCAGGACAGGGTGACCGAGGAGATCGACTACGACATACCGACCGAGCTGGCCGAGGTCTACCTCGTGCTGCTCGCCGACGTCTCCCGCACCGGCCGGCTGCTGCGCCGCGAGGAGCTGGAGCGCCTGCGGAGACTCGGCGAGCACTGCGCCGAGGCCGGGCACGGGCTGCGCGAGGTGGTCGCGCACTGCCTGGCCGCGGCCCGGCGGGCCTGGCAGACCCTGCCCGGGACGACCTCCGCGAGCAGCGTCACCGAACTGCGCCGGACCGGCGACGCGGTGCTGGCCGCCACCGACGCCGCGCTGGCCGCGCTGGGCGAGGGCCACGAGCGGGCCCAGCGCCTGGCCGTCCGCCAGGAAGAGGCCGCCCGGCGGGAGTTCATCGACGACCTGCTGTTCGGCCGCAGCGACCTCGGGCTGCTCGCCGAGCGCGCGGAGCGGTTCGGGCTGCGGCTGGCGGGCGCGTACACGGTGGCGGTCGCGGTGGGCGACGAGCCGTTCGCGGACGTCCATCCGCTGGTGCACCGGGTGGAGCGGGAGCTGGCCGGGCGGTTCGGCGAGCGGGACGTGCTGCTGGCCAGCAAGGACGGCCGGCTGGTGTGCATCGCCCCGGACTCCGAGCGGGCCGTGCTGGAGGCCTTCGCCGAGCTGACGCTGCGTCCCGGGACCGGCCGCGGCTACCAGCCGGTCCGGCGGGTGGCCACCGGCCGCCGGCACTCGGGGCCGAGCGGGGTGCTGCGCAGCTACGAGGAGGCGCTGGACGCCCTGGACTACGCGCAGCGGCTGGGCCTGCCGGCCCGGCAGCTGCGGGCCGAGGAGCTGCTGGTCTTCCCGGTGCTGATGCGCGACCGGTCGGCCATGGCCGACCTGGTGCGCACCGTGCTCGGCCCGCTGACCGAGGCGCGCGGCGGCGCCCGTCCGCTGCTGGACACCATCGCGGTGCAGGCGGAGGCCGCGTACGTGAACGCGGAGGCGGCGCGCCGGCTGGGCCTGAGCGTGCGCACCCTGGGCTACCGGCTGGAGCGGATCAAGGCGCTCACCGGGTACGACCCGGCGGACGCGCTCCAGCGCTTCACCCTGGAGACGGCGGCCATGGGGGCGCGGCTGCTGAACTGGCCGGAACAACCGCTGTAGTGCGTGGGACTACCGCTGTAGTGCTCGGAACAACCGTTGTAGTGCACGGAACAACCGTTGTAGTGCACGGAACTACCGCTGCGGTGCGCGGCGTTACCGCCGTGGTGCGCTGGACTACCGCCGTAGTGCGCGGCACGACGGCCGTAGTCCCCGCCGCCCAGGGAAGGGCCGCCGCGGTCCCGCCGCGCGAAACCCGCGCGGCGCCGCTGCGACCGTCCGGCGCCCGTCCTGTTGCCTGGTTGTTGCAGTGTCACGCGGGCCGCGTGTACCAGGGTGTCAAGAGGGCGTAAAGATTGCCGGATCCTGGCAATGTGCGACGGGCCCCGGCGCTGTCATGATCTCCCCGGTGCCGAAGCGCGGCGCCGGTGGAGAGGCGGGGGAGGGTGGCCGGGATGGGGGGATTCTTCGCGGCCGCGCTGGCCTTTCCGACGGCGCTGTTCAGCTTCGCGCTGGTGGTGGTGGTCGGGTACTGGTTGCTGATGCTGTTCGGCGGCCTCGTTCCCGGCGCCGTGCACGGGGGGCACGACGCCGGGCACCACATGGACGTCGGGCACGCGGGGCACCACCTCGGTGCCGAGCACGGGGGGCACGTCGGACACGGGGGGCACGGTGCCGGGGGGCACGGTGCCGGGGGGCACGGTGCCGACGGGGGACCCGACCGGCCCGGGGAGGGCCACCACACGGGCGTGCTGGACGCGCTGGGACTGGGCGGGGTTCCCGTGACGGTGGCGGTGTCGCTGCTGGTCGCGCTCGCCTGGTTCGTCAGCCTGGCCGGCACCGTCCTCACCTCGGGGGCGCCGGCGCGCGGCGGCGTGTTCGTCGTCGCGCTGGCCGCCTCCTGGGCGGGCACCCGGGTGCTCGTCCGGCCGCTGTCGCGGCTGTTCCCGCAGGACCGGCCGGCCACCCGGGGGGACTTCGTCGGCCGGGTCTGCGTGATCCGGACCGGCCGGGTGACGGCCGACTTCGGGCAGGCCGAGGTCACCGCGGAGGACGGCTCCACCGCGACCGTCCAGGTCCGCACGGCAGAGCCCGAACCGGGCCTGACGGCCGGGCGGACCGCCCTGATCTTCGACTACGACGCCGTGGGCGAGCACTTCCTGGTGGCGCCCTTCGAGCCGCCGTCCACCGGCGTCTGATCCCCGGCCTCCCGTTCCCCGGCCGGCCCTCCGCCACCGCACGTCCCTTTCGCACCACCTCTTCCCATCGACTCCTCGCACCACCTCTTCGCTCCAACTCGCCATCTCGTCAAAGGACTCCGTGATGGACACCATCGCCGTGGGTTTCGGCGTGCTCGTCGCCGTCGTGCTGCTCATCCTGCTCGCCATGCTGCTGTTCGTGGGCCGCCTGTTCCAGAAGGTCGAGCAGGGCAAGGCACTGATCGTCTCCCGGACGAAGAAGGTGGACGTGACCTTCACCGGCGCGATCGTCCTCCCGGTGCTCCACAAGGCGGAGTTGATGGACATCACCGCCAAGACGGTGGAGATCCACCGGGCCGGCCGGGACGGTCTGATCTGCCGGGACAACATCCGCGCGGACATCCGGATCTCGTTCTTCGTCCGGGTCAACAAGACCGTCGAGGACGTCATCAAGGTCGCGCAGTCGATCGGCACCGCCCGGGCCAGCGATCCGCAGGCGATCCAGGAGTTCTTCGCCGTCAAGTTCGCCGAGGCGCTCAAGACCGTCGGCAAGCAGCTGGACTTCACCGACCTGTACACCCACCGGCACGAGTTCCGGGACCAGATCATCGCGGTCATCGGCACCGACCTCAACGGCTACACCCTTGAGGACGCGGCGATCGACCACCTGGAACAGACCCCGATGAACCAGCTGGACGCCGACAACATCCTGGACGCCCAGGGCATCCGCAAGATCACCGAGCTGACCGCGATCGAGCACGTGCGCACCAACGAGTACCAGCGCACCGAGGAGAAGGAGATCACCCGGCAGAACGTGGACGCCCGGGAGGCCGTCCTGGAGCTGGAGCGCCGGCAGGCCGACGCCGAGATCCGCCAGCGCCGTGAGATCGAGACCCTGCGGGCCAAGGAGGACGCGGTGATCGCCCGGGTGCAGGAGGAGGAGCGGCTCAACGCCCAGACCGCCTTCCTGCGCACCGAGGAGCTGCTCGGGGTGCAGCGGGAGAACCAGGCCCGCGAGGTCGCGGTGGCGCAGAAGAACCGCGAGCGGGTGATCGCGGTGGAGAACGAGCGGATCGAGAAGGACCGTCTGCTGGAGGTCGTCGGCCGCGAGCGGGAGACCCAGCTCGCCACGATCGCCAAGGAGAAGGAGCTCGAGTCCGCCAAGCGCGAGGTCGCCGACGTGGTCCGCGAGCGGGTCGCGGTGGACCGCACCGTCGCCGAGCAGGAGGAGGCCGTCAAGACCCTGCGCGCCACCGAGGAGGCCGAGCGCGTCCGCAAGGCCGTCGTGATCCAGGCCGAGGCCGAGGCGCAGGAGAAGCTCGTCAAGGACATCAAGGCCGCGGAGGCCGCCGAGCAGGCCGCCACCCACAAGGCCCGCGAGGCGCTGGTGCTGGCCGAGGCCCGGCAGCAGGCCGCCGAGCTGGACGCGGCCGCCAAGATCCGGATGGCCGAGGGCGTCCGGGCGGAGGCCGCGGCCGAGGGCCTGGCCCGGGTCCAGGTCCGCGAGCAGGAGGCCGCGGCGGTGGAGAAGGTCGGCCGCGCCGAGGCCGTCGTCCAGGCGGAGAAGGCCAAGGCCGCCGCGCTGGAGATCGGCGGCCGGCTGAAGGCCGAGGCCGAGGGCCTGACCGAGAAGGCCGCGGCGATGGCCAAGCTGGACGAGGCCTCGCGCGGGCACGAGGAGTACCGGCTGCGGCTGGCCGCCGAGAAGGACGTCCGGCTGGCCGGGCTGGACACCCAGCGGCAGATCGCCGAGGCCCAGGCGGCGCTGGTCGCGGCCGGGCTGGAGAAGGCGAAGATCGACATCGTCGGCGGGGACTCGGTGTTCTTCGACCGGCTGGTGCAGTCGGTGTCGGCCGGCAAGAGCGTGGACGCCTTCGTCGCCCACTCGCAGACCGCGCAGACCCTGGCCGGGCCCTGGCTGGACGGGCGGGCGAGCTTCACGGACGACCTCACCCGGGTGCTCTCCTCGGTCTCCACGGCCGACGTGCAGAACCTGACGGTGTCCGCCCTGCTGATGAAGCTGATCGGCTCGGGGGCCGGCGACCAGGCCGGTCAGCTGCGCCAACTGCTGGAGTCGGCAAGGAAGCTGGGCGTCGCGGAGACCCCGATCGGGGCGCTGGCCGGCGGGCTCGCCTCGGCCAACGGCTCCAAGTGATCCGCTGAGCGGGCACGCCGACCGCGCTGAGCGGGCACGCCGACCGCGCCGACCGCGCTGACCGCGGCTACCGATCCAGCCGCATCGATCGCGGCAACCGATTCGACCGAGTCAACTGAGGAACGTGACCGTGACCGTGGACGCCCTCGACGCCCGGCTCGACGCCGGCACCTACGAGGTCCTGCGCGACCGGCTCGCCCGAGCCGCCGCCGAACTCGCCGACCGGGCCCAGGCGTTGAACGCCCGCCGGGTCGCCGAGTTCGGCGGCGGGGAGCTGCGGCTGGCCGGCACCGGACGGCTCACCACCGACCGGGCCTGCCTGCCGCAGGACCTCACCGCCGCCGGCGGGCTGCTGCTGCTCGCCACCCGTCCGACCGAATCCGCCGACGGCGCCGGGGACTTCACCGACGTCCTCGGCCTGCACCACCCCGACCTCTCCCCCGCGCCCGCCGAGGGCACCCTGCTGGACGACCCGCGGCTGCGCCAGGACCTCGCCGACCTGCGGCGCTACTTCCGCGACGCCCGGTTGGAGCGGCTGCGCGCGGTGGACGGCCGGCTGCTCGCCGTCTTCCGCACCGGCCCGACCGCCGCCGACGTCCGGGTGCTGCGCTGGCGCCTGGACGGCGGCCTCGCCGACGACGCCCAGCCGTCCTACCTGGACGGGCGCGGCGAACGCGACCACACCCCCGCCGACGGGCAGCAGCTGCCCTGGACCGCCCTCACCCGGGACGACCAGCTGCCCGCCGGCCCCGGCCGCCCGCCCCGCGCCGACCTGGCCGGCGAGCTGCTCGTCGGCGTCGACGGCGGCCGGCTGACCATCACCGCCCCGGACGGCCGGGAGCTGCACCGCGAGCCGCTGGCCGAGGCCCTGCAGACGCTCGCCGACGCCCGGATCGCCCACGCCCGGCTCGGCACCCTGCTGCTGGTGCGCGTGCGCCCGTACCAGGAGGAGACCGAGCGGCACCTGGTGGTGCACCTGCCCACCGGCACCGTCACCCGGATCGACGCGCTCGGCCAGGCCTGCCTGCGGCTGCCCGCCGACCAGGGTGTGGCCTTCCCCGGCGGCTGCCACCTGGTGGACGGCACCGTGCGCACCTTCGACCAGCCGGTCGACGGCCTGCGCTACGAGCGCACCCTCCTCTCGCCCAACGGCGAGGACGTGCTGTACGAGTTCCGCTCCCCCGCCGACGGCCGCGCCCTGCTCCAGCCGTACAACAGCGTCCGCCAGGAGGCCGCCGCCCCGCTGCCCTGCCAGGGCTACGCGCTGCTCGCCGACGGCACCCTGATCGCGCTGCGCCCGGCCGAGGACGGGCCGACCCGGCTGCACCCCGTCCAGCTCTGGCAGACCCCGTTCACCAGCGAGCGCTTCGCCGCCGAACAGCCGCCCGGCAGCGGGCCGTTGGCCCGGATCGGCAACGCCGACCTGGTCCGCGGCCTGGCCGACTGCCTGGCCCTGGCCCGGCTGGCCGCGGCCGGCGCCGGCACCCCGGCCGGCCACCAGGCCGTCCTCGCCGCCTGCACCCGCACCGCCGACCGGCACCACTGGCTCGGCCAGGACGGCCTCGGCGACCTCGCCGCGCCGCTCGCCGAGATCCGCGACACCGCCCGGCAGGTCGTCGCCGAGTACGAGGCCGTCGCCCAGCTCACCGCGCACGCCGCCCGGCGGACCGACGAGGCCGCCGAGCACGTCGAGGGCCTGCTGCGCACCGCCCGCGGCGAGACCCTGGCCGACGCCGCCGAGTGGGTCGACCGGCTGGCCGGACTGCGCCGCGCCCAGGGCCGCGTCGAGGCGCTGCGCGACCTGCCGCGCGCCGACCCGGAGCGGATCGACGGGCTCGCCGCGCACCTCGCCGAGGGCCTGGCCGAGGCCGCCGACCGCGCCGTCGGCCAGCTCGCCGAGCCGACCGCCTTCGAGCCCCACCGGCAGCGGGCCGGCGAGCTGGCCGAGCGCTGCGCCGCCATCGCCACCGCCGCCGAGGCCGAGCCGCTGGGCCTCGAACTGGGCGGCCAGAGCGAGGCCCTGCAGACCGTCTCGGAGCTGGTCGGCACCCTCGACCTGGCCGACGCCACCACCCGCACCGCGATCCTCGACCGGCTCGCCGACGTGCTCGGGCTGCTCAACCGGGCCCGGTCCGCGCTGACCGTGCGCCGCCGGGAGCTGCGCACCCGCGAGGCCGCCGCCGAGTTCGCCGCCGAGACCGCCCTGCTCGGCCAGGCCACCACCGCCGCGCTCGCCGCCGCCGACACCCCCGAGGCCTGCGACGAGCAGCTCGGCCGGCTGCTGCTGCGGATCGAGCAGCTGGAGACCCGCTTCGCCGACGCCGACCCGGCGCTCGGCGAGCAGCTCACCGCCCGCCGCACCGAGGTCCACGACGCGCTCACCGCCCGCCGCCAGCACCTGCTGGAGGAGCGGGCCCGGCGCGCCGACCGGCTGGCCGCCTCCGCCGGACGCGTCCTCGACACCCTGCACCGCCGGCTGGCCGGTCTTGACACCGCCGCCGAGATCGACGCCGCCCTCGCCGCCGACCCGACCGCCGTCAAACTCCGCGACCTGGCCGGGCAGTTGACCGCGCTCGGCGACCGGGTCCGGGCCGAGGAGCTGACCGGACGGCTGCGCGCCGCCCGCGGCCGCGCCCACCGGGCCCTGCGCGACCGCGCCGAGCTCGCCGGGGACGGCCCCGGCACCCTGCGGCTGGGCCGGCACCTGTTCGCCGTCACCACCCAGCGCCCCGAACTCGCCCTGGTGCCCTGGCGCGGACGCCCCGCCTTCACCCTGACCGGCACCGACTACCGCTCCCCCGTCACCGACCCGGCCTTCGCCGCCACCGAGCGGTACTGGGACCGCCCGCTGCCCTCGGAGACCCCGCGGCTGTACCGCGCCGAGTACCTCGCGGCGAGCCTGCTGCCGGCCGTCGAGGCGGCGGCGCCGCTCACCGACGCCGAGCTGCTGGAGCACGTCCGGCGGGCCGCCGAGCAGCGCCCGGACGAGGGCTACCAGCGCGGCGTGCACGACCACGACGCCGCGCTGCTGCTCCGCGCCCTGCTCCGACTCGACGCCGAGGCCGGGCTGTTGCGCCACCCGGCGGGCGCCCGGGCGGCCGCGCAGCTGTACTGGGCGCACGGCGCCGACGAGCGGCAGCGGCTGCTCTGGCACACCCGGGCCCGCTCGCTGGGCCTCGCCCGGGACGCCTTCGGGGGTGCCCCGGCGCAGGCCGCGCTGGACGCCCTCGCCCGCGAACTCTCCTCCGCCGTCGCGGACTTCGTCCCGGGAGCGGCGCCCGCCGGGCCCTACCTGGTGGCCGAACTGGCCGCCGCCGCACCCAGCTTCGCCCACTCGACGGGCGCCGCCGCGCTGCTCGACAAGTTCCGCGCCGCCCCCGAGTCGGCCGGTCTCACCGAGGCGCTGGCCGCGCTGCCCGAGGAGCCCGAGCTGCTGCCGGTACGGCGCCAACTCGCCGCCGCCTGGCTGGAGTCGGGCGCCGTCGACGCCGATCCGGCGGACCTCGCCGAGGCCGCCGCCGCGCTGCTCTGCCCGTCCCTGCCGCGCCGCCCCGCCGAGGGGGCCGTGGGCGCCCGGATCACCGGGCTGCTCGGCGACCACCCGCGGCTCGCGGGCGGCGCGCTCGACCTCCGGCTGGACGAACTACTCGCCCGGGTGACGGAGTTCGAGCAGGTCGAGGCGCCCGGCTACCGGGCCTACCAGCGGCTGCGCGGCGAACTGCTGGCCGCCGAGCACGCCCGGCTGCGGCTCGACCAGTACCGGCCCGCCCCGCTCAACGGCTTCGTCCGCAACCGGCTGATCGACCAGGTGTACCTGCCGCTGGTCGGCGACAACCTCGCCAAGCAGCTCGGCACCGCCGGGCCCGGCGGACCGGTCGACCGCAGCGGCCTGCTGCTGCTGGTCTCCCCGCCCGGCTACGGCAAGACCACCCTGGTCGAGTACCTCGCCGAGCGGCTCGGCCTGCTGCTGGTCTCCGTCAGCGGCCCCGCGCTCGGCCACCGGGTCACCTCGCTGGACCCGGCCGAGGCCCCCGACGCGACCTCCCGGCGCGAGGTCGAGAAGCTCAACTTCGCCCTGCACGCGGGTGACAACGTGCTGCTCTACCTGGACGACGTCCAGCACACCTCGCCCGAGTTCCTCCAGCGCTTCATCCCGCTGTGCGACGCCCAGCGCCGGGTCGACGGCGTCTGGGACGGCGAGGCCCGCGAGTGGGACCTGCGCGGCAAGCGCTTCGCCGTCGTCATGGCCGCCAACCCGTACACCGAGTCCGGCCGCCTCTTCCGACTGCCCGACATGCTCGCCAACCGCGCCGACGTGTGGAACCTCGGCGACGCCGTCGCCGGGCGCGAGGACCTGTTCGCGCTCAGCTTCGTCGAGAACGCCCTGCCCGCCAGCCCCCACCTGGCCCCGCTCGCCACCGCCGAGCGCGCCGACCTCGACACCCTGCTCGCCCGCGCCGGCGGCCTGCCCGGCGGCACCCTGGCCGGCGCCTGGCCCGCCGCCGAGACCGAGCGGATGACCGCCGTCCTCGCCGGCCTGCTCCACCTGCGCTCCACCGTCCTGGCCGTCAACCGCGCCTACCTGGCCTCCGCCGCCCAGGACGACCGCACCCGCACCGAGCCCCCCTTCCTGCTCCAGGGCTCCTACCGCAACATGGCCAAGCTCGCCCAGCGCCTCGACCCCGCCCTCACCCGCCCCGAACTCGACGCCCTGCTCACCGACCACTACCGCGCCGAGGCCCAGCCCCTGGGCGCCGACGCCGAGGCCCAGCTCCTCAAACTCGCCGAACTCCGTGGCACCCTGACGGAGGATCAGGCGATCCGCTGGGCGGAGCTGAAGCGCTCCTGGTCGGAGCGCGGACGGCCCGGCGAGCGTCCTTGACCTGAAGGGCGCTTGAGCTCCTACCGTCGTCCGCATGACCTTCACCGCGCGCGAACGCGCCTACCTCACCGGCCAACCGCTGGCCCGCCTGGCCACCACCGGCCCGGACGGCTCCCCGCAGGTCCGGCCGGTGGGGTTCCGGCTCAACGAGGACGGCACCATCGACATCGGCGGACCGGACAACGCCCGCAGCCGCAAGTACCGCAACGCCCGGGACCGCCCCGAGGTGTCCGTCCTGGTCGACGACATGGCGCCCGCCGACGATCCGGTCGCGCCCGGCTGGGGCCGCGGCGTGGAGATCCGCGGCCGGGCGGAGGTGCTCGCCGTCGACGTCCCGCCGGGGGCGCCAGACCGGTTCAGCCGGGACGTCATCCGGGTGCACCCCCGGCGGATCGTCACCTGGAACCTGGAGGCCCTGGGCTCCGCCGCCCGGGACGTCGACTGACACCTCGGCGGGCCCGACTCCCCCGCTGTCTGCCCTCCCCCGCCCCACCGATGGAACGATGACCGCACGATTCACTCCATCGGGGTATCCGCGGGCGGCGGGGGTAGGCGGCGCCGCGAGCCGGGTAACCCGCTGGCATGAGCGCTCAGGGACTCGATCTGGCCGGGCTGCGCAGGGTGTACGGGCGGGCGGGGAGCCGGTGGTTCTACACCCGGGTGGCGCGCAACGCGCGGCACTGGGGGTGGACGGAGCCGGGGCAGTCGAAGTGGCGGTTGTAGCGGGCGCAGCGGCAGTTGGAGGACGTGCTGGGGCGCAAGCTGGCGCTGCCGGCGGGGGCGCGGGTGCTGGACGCCGGGTGCGGGGCCGGGGTGGTGGCCCGGGCGATGGCCCTGCGCTTCGGGCTGGCGGTGACGGGGGTCGACGTCCTGGACTTCCACCTCGCCGAGGCGGCCCGGCTCAGTGCCCGGGCCCGGATGGGCGACCGGACGGTGTTCCGCTTCGGGGACTTCCACCGGCTCCCCTTCGACGACGGGGAGTTCGACGGCGCGTACTCGATGGAGACGCTGGTCCACTCCTACGACCCGCCCCGGGCGCTGGCCGAGCTCCACCGGGTGCTGCGCCCGGGCGGGCGGCTGGTGCTGCTCGGCCCGATGAGCACCGGCCCGCTGGACGAAATGGAGCCGGGCACACGGGCGTTGATCGAACCGTACCTGGACGCGATGACGATGACCGGTTCCAAGGTCTACCACGCCGGCAACCTGTCGCGGCTGCTCGCCGAGGCCGGCTTCGAGGTCGAGGAGGCGCTGGACGCGACGCCGTACTACCTGCCGACCTCTGAGGCCGTGTACGCGTACTTCCGGCTGCCGTGGGAGATACTGCGGCGCTTCGGCGATCCGGCCAAGTGGCTCAATCTCCGGTCCACGGTGGAGATGTACGGCGTTCGGGAGCACGTCGCCTGGTACGTTCACACGGCTGTCAAGCCATCGAGGTGAACTCCGCGTGGACGAGCGCTCCGCCCCCCTGCCGTACCCCAGTGGCTGGTTCTGCGTCGGCCGGTCCCGGGACCTGCCGCCCGGGCGGGTGCGCACGGTCCGGCTGATGGGCGAGGACGTGGTGCTGTACCGGACCCGCCGGGGCGCGGTGCGCGCGGTCGGCCCGCACTGCCCGCACCTGGGCGCGCACTTCGGGGCGGGCGGGAAGGTCCGGGGCGAGGAGCTGGTCTGCCCGTTCCACGGCTTCGCCTTCGGCCCGGACGGCTCGTGCACCGGTTCGCCGGACGGCATCCGGTTCCGCGGCGCCCTGGCCGGGCGCCGGCTGTGCGAGCGGGACGGCGCGCTGTTCGTCTGGTGCGGCCCCGGCGGCGGCCCGGGCAACGGTTCGGGCGGCGGTCCGGACGGCGGCGCACCGGCCTGGGAGCTGCCGCCGGCGGTCGGGGTACGGCCGCTGGCGTGGTGGAGCGGGGACGTGCTCTCCCACCCGCAGGAGGTGATGGAGAACAGCGTCGACTTCCGGCACACCCGGGTGCTGCACGGCCTGGACACCCGGGAGACCGCCCCGCCCGAGGTGGCCGGGCCGCTGTTCACCGTCCACCAGCGCACCACGACCCGGTTCCCCGGGCTGGGCGCGGTGAGCCTGGAGCAGCCGGTGACGCTGTTCGGCCTCGGGCTGATGCGCATGGAGGTCGAACTTCCGCAGGTGGGCGGCGCCTTGCGGGTGTGGGTGCTGCCGACGCCGGTCGCGCCGTGGCGGACCAGGGTGCGCTTCGCGGTGACCGCCACGGTGCCGGTGCCGGGGGTCGGCGCGGCGCGGGCCGTCGACCGGGCGGCCTCCTGGGCGGCGCTCCAGGCCTCGGTGCGGATCATCAAGCAGGACCGCCCGGTCCTGGACCACAAGCGGTACCTGGCGCAGCCCCGGCTCGTCCCCGGGGAGCGCTCGATCGGGCTGTTCCGCCGGTGGGCGCGGCAGTTCTACCCCGGGTTCCACCCCGAGCCGGCCCCCGGGTTCCACCCCGACGCCCGCGCCGGGCTCCAGCCGGAGCCGGACGCCTCCTGAGCCCCGGCCGGCGCGGCCGGCGGCTCCCAGTCCGGGTCGGGCAGCCCGGGGACGGCCCGCCCCTCGGCCTGCCAGCGCCGGGCCAGTTCGGCGTAGATGGGCGTCTCCGGACCGGGTTCCGCCACGGGTTCCGGCACGGGCGCCGCCACGGGCGCCGCCACGGGCGCCGCCCACGACTGCTCCGGCGGCCGCTCCGGCGGGCGGCCCGGAGCGCCGTGCAGGATCGTTTCCTCAGCCAGCCGCCGTTCCGGTTCCGGCAGCCTCCCAAAACCACTCACACCCGGCCAACGCGCCCCGCCCGTACCGGGACACGGCCACGTCAACCCGGCTCCCCGCAGGTCAACCCCCTGCGGGGAGCCGCCGGTGCGCAGGAAGTCGGCCCAACATCGCCGCCCAGCGGCTCGGGTTCGTCTGGCTGCTCGTCGGCGGGATCGTGCTCGCCGGGCT
>NZ_JBSFJC010000044.1:0-62370 GCF_053597855.1 Kitasatospora sp. NPDC001225 | reverse complement strand
ACCGCACGGTGCGCGGGGCCCTTCGGCGTCTCATGGGCAGTTCACCGGAGCGCACCGCCTTTCAGCGGCCGCTCATCGCCGACTGTTATGGTCGGGCCACCATCCAGCCCGCCGTCGCGGAAAGTGGGACCAACGCATGTCAACGGCACCGCTGTTGTCGGTCGTGATGCCGATCTACAACGAGCAGGAGGCGCTCCCGCTGACCGTCGAACGGCTGCGGCCGATCCTCGACGGGCTCGACGTGGCCTACGAGGTGGTCGGGGTGGACGACGGCAGCACCGACGTCACCCCGGTGCTGATGCAGAAGATCCGCCAGGACTGGCCGGAGTTCCGCATCGTCCGCTTCGCCCGCAACTCCGGGCACCAGGCCGCCCTCACCGCCGGCATCCACCGCGCCCACGGCGACTACGTGGTCTCCATCGACGCCGACCTCCAGGACCCGCCGGAGAAGATCCCCGAGATGCTGGAGCTCGCCCGCGAGCAGCACCTGGACATCGTCTACGGCGTGCGCGGCGACCGCGGCACCGACACCTTCTTCAAGCGGCACACCGCCGGCGGCTACTACTGGCTGATGCGCAAGCTGGTCGGCAAGCGGATGCCCAACCAGGCCGGCGACTTCCGGCTGCTCAGCCGGGCGGCGGTGGACGCGCTCAAGGCGATGCCCGAGCACCAGCCGGTCTACCGGCTGCTGGTGCCGTGGCTGGGCTTCCCCAGCGGCGAGGTGGTCTACGTGCGCGAGGAGCGGGTCGCGGGCAGCACCCACTACCCGCTCTCGAAGATGCTCCGGCTCGCGCTGGACAGCGTCACCAACTTCTCCGCCGCCCCGCTGCGGCTGGCCACCTGGCTGGGGCTGTTCAGCTTCCTGGTCTGCCTCCTGCTGGCGATCTACACCACGGTCGCGTACGCCGTCGGGTCCACCGTGCCCGGCTGGTCCTCGCTGTTCATAGGGATGCTCTTCATCGGCGCCGTGCAGCTGGTCTGCGTCGGCCTGCTCGGCGAGTACGTCGGTCGGATCTACTCGGCGGTCCAGGCCCGGCCCGCGTACTTCGTCGGCTACGACTCCGCCGAGGAGCAGGACCGGTACGGTACGGGCGCGTGAACGAGACCCTCTCCGCGGACCGGGGCGAGCGCGACGAGCCCGCCGGGGCGGCCCGGCCGGTCCGCCGGCAGCTGCCGTCCTTCCTGGTCATCGGGGTGCTGAGCACCCTCTTCTACCTGGCCCTGTTCGTCCTGCTGCGGCTGGTCGCCTCCTCGCAGACGGCCAACCTGGTGGCCCTGGCGGTCAGTGCGGTGGCCAACACCGCGGCCAACCGCCGCTTCACCTTCGGCATCACCGGCTCGGACGGCGCGGTGCGCCACCAGCTCCAGGGCGCGGTCGCGTTCCTGATCGGGCTGGGCCTCAGCAGCGGCGCGCTGGCGCTGCTGGACGCGGCGCTGCCGCACGCCTCCCGGGTGGTCGAGGTGGCCGGGCTGGTGGCGGCCAACGGCCTCGCCACGGTGGCCCGGTTCGTGCTGCTCAAGCTGTGGGTCTTCCGGAGGAGCTGAGCCCGGCGCGCGGCCGGCGGCCGGTACGACGACGGAGGGGACGCGTGCCGCTGCACGCGTCCCCTCCGTGGGTCGGGCCCCGCCGTTACTGCTGCTTCAGCGAGTCCGTGTAGGCCTTGCAGGCCTGGTAGTCCGGCAGCAGGCCGGTGGCGAGCGCCTCCGCGAGGGTGGGCGCGACCGCGTCACGGGCGGAGAGCTGCGGGGCGTCGGTCGGCCACTCGATGCCGAGGTCCGGGTCCAGCGGGTGCACGCCGTGCTCGCCGGTCGGGTTGTACGTCGCCGAGCAGAGGTAGGTCAGCGTGGCGTCGTCGCTCAGGGCGCAGAAGCCGTGGCCGAGGCCCTCCGGGATGTAGACGGCCGTGCGCTCGGTGTCGTCCAGCCGGACGAACTCCCACTTGCCGAAGGACGGCGAGCCGACCCGCAGGTCGACGATGACGTCCAGCACCGCGCCGCGGGTGCAGGCCACGTACTTGGCCTGGCCGGGCGGGACGTCGGCGAAGTGGATGCCGCGGACGACGTCCTTGGCGGACAGCGACAGGTTGGCCTGGGCCAGGTCCAGCGGGTGGCCGACGACCTCGGCGAGGAGGTCGAAGCGGTACCACTCGGTGAAGTGGCCACGGGCGTCGCCGTGCACCTGCGGGGTGATCTCGAAGGCGCCCTCGATGGAGAGCTCGCGGAACTTCACTTGGCGGCCGCCTCGTCGAGCAGGTCCACCAGGTACTGGCCGTAGCCGCTCTTCAGCAGCGGCTCGGCGAGCTCGCGCAGCTGGGCGTCGTCGATCAGCCCGGCCCGCCAGACGGCCTCCTCGATGCAGCCGATCTTGAAGCCCTGGCGCTCCTCGATGACCCGGACGAACTCCGAGGCCTGGACCATCGACACGAACGTGCCGGTGTCCAGCCAGGCGGTGCCGCGGTCGAGGGTCGTCACGTGCAGGTCGCCGGTGCGCAGGTAGGCGTCGTTGACGGCGGTGATCTCCAGCTCGCCGCGGGCGCTCGGCTCCAGGGTGCGGGCGATCTCGACGACCCGGTTGTCGTAGAAGTACAGGCCGGGGACGGCGTAGCGGGACTTGGGCTCGGTCGGCTTCTCCTCGATGGAGATGACCTGGCCGCTCTCGTCGAACTCGACCACGCCGTACGCGGTCGGGTCGGCCACGGGGTAGGCGAAGACCCGGCCGCCCTTGATGTCGGAGTGCTCGGTGAGCGAGGTGCCCAGGCCGGTGCCGTGGAAGATGTTGTCGCCGAGGATCAGGGCCACCGGCTCGTCGCCGATGAAGTCCGCGCCGAGCACGAAGGCCTGGGCGATGCCCTCGGGCTTCTCCTGGACGGCGTACTGCAGCTTCAGGCCGAACTGGGAACCGTCGCCCAGCAGCCGTTCGAACTGGTCCCGGTCGTTCGGGGTGGTGATGATCAGGATTTCGCTTATCCCGGCCATCACGAGGGTCGAGAGGGGGTAGTAGATCATCGGCTTGTCGAAGACCGGGAGGAGCTGCTTCGACACCGCACGGGTCAGGGGCCACAGCCGCGAGCCGGTGCCGCCGGCCAGGAGGATTCCACGCATGGGAGCACCCTATTCGAGATCGGTGAACGCGGGAGGGGCCGGGTCGGAGGGGCGTTCGGGCGGCGGTAGACTACGCGCATTATGCGCATCCTCGTGACCGGCGGCGCCGGGTTCATCGGTTCGGAGTTCGTCCGTCAGCTCCTCGGGGCTGACGAGAACGCCCGGATCACGGTCTTTGACAAGCTCACCTACTCGGGCGTCCTGGAGAACCTCGCCCCGGTGGCCGACCACAAGGGCTACACCTTCGTCCAGGGCGACATCTGCGACGCGGACGCCGTCGACCAGGTCATGCCGGGCCACGACGTGGTGGTGCACTTCGCCGCCGAGTCCCACGTGGACCGCTCGATCGCCGGTGCGGGCCCGTTCGTGCTGACCAACGTCGTCGGCACCCAGGTCCTGCTCGACGCCGCGCGCAAGCACGGCGTCGGCCGCTTCGTGCACATCTCCACCGACGAGGTGTACGGCTCGATCAGCGAGGGCTCCTGGACCGAGACCTGGCCGCTGGAGCCGAACTCCCCGTACTCGGCCTCCAAGGCCTCCTCCGACCTGCTGGCGCTGGCGTACCACCGCACCCACGGCATGGACGTCGTGGTGACCCGCTGCTCCAACAACTACGGGCACTACCAGTTCCCGGAGAAGGTCATCCCGCTGTTCACCACCAACCTGATCGACGGCAAGAAGGTGCCGCTGTACGGCGACGGTGGCAACGTCCGCGACTGGCTGCACGTCTCCGACCACTGCCGGGGCATCGAGCTGGTCATGCGCGGCGGCCGCGCGGGTGAGGTCTACAACATCGGCGGCGGCACCGAGGCCACCAACAAGGAGCTGACCGGCCTGCTGCTGGAGGCCGCCGGCGCGGGTTGGGACATGGTCGAGCACGTCGAGGACCGCAAGGGCCACGACCTCCGCTACTCGATCGACATCAGCAAGATCCGTGAGGAGCTCGGCTACGAGCCGCAGGTCCGCTTCGAGGACGGCCTCGCCGCGACCATCGCGTGGTACCGCGAGAACCGCGCCTGGTGGGAGCCGCTGAAGCAGAAGGCGGCCCTGGCCAAGTGACCGCGAACGCCGCCGCGCCCGTGCGCTGGCTGGTCACCGGCGCGGCCGGGATGCTCGGGCAGGACCTGCTCTCGGTGCTGGGCGCCGACGGGACCGCCGAGATCACCGCGCTGCGCCGGGCGGACCTCGACATCACCGACCCGGCGGCCGTCCAGGCCGCCGTCGAGGGCCACGACATCGTGGTCAACTGCGCCGCGTGGACGAACGTCGACGCCGCGGAGGCCGAGGAGGACGCCGCCACCGCCGTCAACGGCACCGGTGTGCGCCACCTGGCCGAGGCCTGCGCCAAGAGCGGCGCGCGGCTGCTGCACGTCTCCACCGACTACGTCCTGCCGGGCGACGCCACCGAGCCCTGCCCGGAGGACGCCCCGACCGCGCCGGTGAACGCGTACGGCCGCGGCAAGCTGGTGGGGGAGCGGGCGGTCGCCGAACTGCTCCCCGAGCACGGCTACGTCGTGCGCACCGCCTGGCTGTACGGCGAGCACGGCCCGAACTTCGTGGCCACCATGCTCAAGCTCGCCGCCCAGCGCGACACCCTGGACGTGGTGGACGACCAGCACGGCCAGCCGACCTGGTCGTACGCGCTGGCCGGCCGCCTGGTCGAGCTCGGCCGGGCCGCGCTCGCCGGGCAGGCCCCGGCCGGGGTCTACCACGGCACCGCGAGCGGCCGGACCACCTGGTGCGGACTGGCCCGCGAGACCTACGCGCTGAGCGGGCTGGACCCGGAGCGGATCCGCCCGACCACGTCGGAGGCCTTCGTCCGCCCGGCCGCCCGCCCCGCCTTCAGCGTGCTGGCCCACGACCGCTGGGCCGCCGCCGGGCTGGCGCCGCTGCCCGAGTGGCGGACCATGCTGGCCGAGGCCCTGGCCACGCCCGTCTTCGCCGAACTGGCCGCCACGGCCCGGACCACGGAGAGCGACAGACCTCAGTGAAGAACGCACTGACGAAGGTGGCTGCCGCGCTACCGCCGGGAACCCTGGCGGTGGCCGGCGGCACTGTCGTACTGGGTGCCGCCTCCTACATCCACCTCGGAGTGGCGGGCCACAGCCTGTCGGTCGACGACATGGCGAACGTCTCGCTGCTGTGGACGATCGTGATGTCGGTCGGCATCGGCGTCTTCTTCCCGATCGAGCAGGAGCTCACCCGGATCGTCTCGGCGCGCGCGGCGCTCGGCCACGGCGCCGCGCCGGTGCTGCGCCGGGCGACCCTGCTCACCGGCGGGATCCTCGCGGCGACCCTGGTCGCCCTCGGCGCCGCCTCCGGCCCGATCGCCCGGTCGATGTTCCACGGCGACCGCTCGCTGGTGCTGGCGCTCGGCGGGGCCTTCACCGGCATGGCCGTCTGCTACCTCACCCGCGGCGTGCTGGCCGGCCTCGGCCGCTTCGGCGCGTACGGCACCCAGCTCGGCCTGGACGGCGGCCTGCGGATCGGCCTGGCCTTCGCCTTCGCCGTGGCCGGGGTGCACTCGGCGCTCGCGTTCAGCCTGATCCTGGCCGTCGCGCCGATCATCGCCACGATCGTCACGCTGCCGCCGCTGCTGCGCGCGGTGAAGCCCGGCGAGCAGGTCGGCTGGTCCGAACTCTGCTCCGGGCTCGGCCTGCTGATCTGCTCGACGCTGCTCTCCCAGGTCGTGGTGAACGCGGCCGTGGTGAGCACCAAGCTGCTCGCGCCCTCCGACTCCGCGCTGATCGCCGCCCTGCTCAACGCGCTGGTGCTGGCCCGGGTGCCGCTGTTCGTCTTCGGCTCGCTCCAGGCCTCGCTGCTGAACGGCCTCTCCGCCGCGATCGCGGTCGGGGACCGGGCCGCCTTCACCGGGATGCTCAAGAAGATCGGCGCCGTGGTCGGCGGGCTCGGCGTGCTCGGCGGCATCCCGGCGGTCGCCCTCGGCCCCTGGCTGATCCAGGTGCTGTTCGGCGCCAAGCCGGTGCTCGGCTGCCTCGACTTCTTCTGGATGTCCGCCGGAACCGTGGCGTACATGTTCGCGATGGTGCTCGGCCAGGCGCTGATGGTATTCAAGCGGCACAACCTTCAGCTGCTCTGCTGGGCGGTCGGCACGGCGGTCCTCGCCGCGATCACCTTCATGCCGGGCGACGTGTCCACCCGCGTGGTCGTTGCGTACACGGCGGGTTCCGTGGCCACCGTCCTCGGTATGCTGGCGGTCCTGAGGCAGAGTTTCGCCCGTTCGGCGACGAACTCCGCCGGCCTCGTCCAGCAGTCGGGGGACCCGAACGCCGCGGTGTTGAGCAGCCGGACGGCCGGTGACTGACCGTGTCCGCCCCTCATCTTCAGATCGCCGCGCAGCAGCGCGGGCCAGACCCCATTCATGGAGCCTCCGTGTCCCAGTACGACGATGTTTGGCTGGTGATCCCGGCCTACAACGAGGGCCAGGTGATCGCCGACGTTGTGGAGGGGGCGCGAAAGACGTTCCCGAACATCGTGGTCGTCGATGACGGCAGCGGCGACGACTCGGCCAAGCACATCATGGAGACGGGCGCGCACCTGGTGCGCCACCCGGTCAACCTCGGCCAGGGTGCCGCCCTCCAGACCGGCCTCGCCTACGCCCTGGCCCAGCCGGGCGCCAAGTACTTCGCCACCTTCGACGCGGACGGCCAGCACCAGACCGCCGACGTCGAGAAGATGGTCGCCCTGCTGCGGGAGGGCGACACGGACGTCGTCCTCGGCTCGCGCTTCATCGAGCAGAACGGGCAGGTGCCGTGGATCAAGCGGGTCGTCCTGCGCACCGCGGCGACCGTCAGCCCGACCGCTCGCAAGCTCAAGCTGACCGACGCCCACAACGGTCTGCGCGTGCTGAACCGCGAGGCCGCCGGCCGGCTGCGGATCACCATGAACGGCATGGCGCACGCGTCGGAGATCGTCAGCTTCCTCGCCGGCTCGGACCTCCGGGTCGCCGAACTCCCGGTGGACATCCTGTACACCGACTACTCACGCGCCAAGGGTCAGTCCCTGATCAACGGCGTCAACATCATCTTCGACATCTCGCTGCGGGAGCGTAGCCGCCGATGAAATTCTTCTGGATCCAGCTGGTTCTCATTCTCGGCTCGGTCACTCTCGCCTTCATGTTCATCCGGCGTTGGGACCGTGCCAACACCCGCGCCTGGAAGCGCATCGCGTTCTCGGTCTTCGTGGTCGTGAACATCTACGCGGTGCTGCGTCCCACCGACGTGACCTGGCTGGCCCACCAGCTCGGCGTCGGCCGCGGCACCGACCTGGTGCTGTACGGGATGGTGCTGGGGATGGGCTTCCTGACCCTGAACACCTTCCTGCGCTTCCGCTCGCTGGAGAAGAAGCTCACCGACCTGGCGCGGACCGTGGCGATCAACGAGGGCGCCCGCCTGAACGAGGAGCGCTTCGACCTGGACCTGCCGGTCTCGGCGCCGGTCGACCGCAGCAAGGCCTGATCCCGTGGCGACCTTCGAGTTCATGCTGCCGTACTACGGCGACGTGGCGCTGATGCAGGCCGCGGTGCGGAGCATCCTCGCGCAGACCGACCGGGACTTCCGGCTGACCGTCATAGACGACGGCAAGGAGCCGGACGTCCCGGGCTGGTTCGCCTCGCTCGGCGACGACCGGGTGAGCTACCTGCGCAACGAGCACAACCTCGGCATCACCAAGAACTTCCAGAAGTGCGTGGAGCTGTCCACGGCCGACCACGTGGTCATCATGGGCTGCGACGACCTGCTGCACCCGCACTACCTGGAGACCGTCCGGGCGATCGTCAAGGACAACCCGGACCTGGGCATGGTGCAGCCGGGCGTCGAGGTCATCGACGGCAACGGCGAGGTCAGCCGCTCCGGCCTGGCGGACAACGTCAAGGAGAAGATCTACGCGCCGACCGTCAAGGGCCGGCGGCTGATGGGCGGCGAGGAGCTGGCCGCGAGCGTGCTGCGCGGCAACTGGCTCTACTTCCCGTCGATCTGCTGGCGGGGCGAGGCGCTGCGCGCGGTCAACTTCCGCGACGAGTACTCGGTGATCCAGGACCTGGCCCTGGTCGTCGACCTGCTGGAGCGCGGCGAGCAGATGCTGGTGGACAACACCACCGTCGTCTTCCAGTACCGGCGGCACGCCGTCAGCGAGTCCTCGGTGCAGGCCTTCTCCGGCACCCGGTTCACCGAGGCGGAGCGGTACTTCAACGCGGTGGCGGAGCGGATGGACGCCCGCGGCTGGCCGAAGGCCGCCCGTGCGGCCCGGTTCCGCAGCGCCTCGCGCCTGCACGCGCTGACCATGCTGCCGGGCGCCCTGAAGCGCGGCGAGCGGGCCGGCGCCAAGGTGCTGGTCCGCCACGCGCTGACCGGCGGCGACCGGCACTGACCGCTCGCACCCACTGGTACGGCACTGGGCCGGTAGTCCGAGTTCGGACTACCGGCCCAGTGGCGTTCGCGGGCGGCCCGCCGGGGGCTACTCGCCGAAGCCGGAGGGGCCCAGCGGGTCGGGCTGCCGGGGCGGGTACGGGTTGACCTTCGGGCACATCAGCTTCCCGGGGTCGGGCAGCGGCACGAGCAGGTCGCTGATGTCCCGCGGCTGCTTGCACTGGCCGTTGGGCGCGTAGCGCGAGCAGTGCCCCTTGGTGTCGGCGGTGCTCTGCGCGATCCAGGCCAGCGCGCCGGGGCCCCAGTGCGGGTCCGGCATGTACTTGCTGGCGGTGGCGGAGCCGGCCATGCCGAAGAGCAGGCCCAGCGCGCAGATGGCGCCGACGGCCACACCGCGCGGGTTGAGGCGCAGCGGCAGCCGGCGGCCGGTGTCCTCGGCCGACTCGGCGGCGGGGGCCGTGGCGGGGCCCTGGCGGCGGCGGACGACCAGGTAGCACGCCAGGCCGACGAGGACCAGCAGGCAGTAGAGCAGCTGGGCGCTGGTGCGCGGGTAGAGCATGACGGCCTGGTCGCGCTCCATGTGGGAGGCGTACCAGTAGCGCATCAGCAGGGCGCTCGCGGTGCAGGCGGCGGCGGTCAGGACGGTGGTCCGGCCGATCCCGAGGGCCAGCGCCACGCCCAGGCCGACCAGCAGCAGGATCGTGAAGAGGCCGACTCCGCCGATCTCCCCGGGGACCGGCCAGGTGCTCTGGCCGTCGGTGCCGGGGAGGTCGTCGCGCCACATCGCGAAGTAGGTCGGCTCGGTGTAGGTGTCGAAGTAGCAGTACCGGTCGATGGTGCTGCCCGCGGAGCCGAGCAGCCGGACCAGGTAGACGCCGGAGACGAGCAGGAAGACCCCGCCGGCGGCGCCGATCGCGCACAGGCCGTTGAGCAGGCCGCGGGTGCCGCCGGTCCGGCGGGCGCGCAGCAGCAGCACCACGGTGAGCACCACCACTCCGGCCGCGGACCACACGAACCAGCCGGAGTAGAGGAGGAACAGCAGCCCGATCCCGAGGCCGAGCACGGCGCCGCGGACGGCCGCGGTGCGGCGCGGGAGCTCCGGGGCGCGCTGGAGGAGCTGCATCAGCTTCGCCAGCACGGGGAGGAAGGCGACGAGCACGAAGGTGGTGTACGGCTTGTACGGCTGCGCCATCGGCAGGGCGGCGGTGACGCCGATCCCGAGCGCCCAGAGCGGGGGCAGCAGCAGGCGCCAGGACAGGTAGGCGAGCGGGCCGAGCATCGCGACGAACAGCAGGTCGACGAGCTTGAGCGCGTAGCCGACCTGCCCGTGGGTGACGTGCTCGGCGACGAAGGCGACGATGTGCGGGAACAGCGGCGGGTAGGCGCCGTCGAGGGACTTGCCGTCCATCAGGGCGCCGACCCAGGCCTGGAGGCTGCCGGAGTCGCCCTGCTGGGCGTACAGCGGCCAGTTGGTGTCGCGCAGCGCGAGCGAGATGCCGGCGGCCAGGACGCCGGAGGACAGGCCGGCGACCGCGGCGGCGGCGAACCGCACCGGGAGGTCCGCCCAGCGGCGCATCGCCGGCACCAGGACCAGGACGACGACGCCGATCAGCAGCAGGAGCCGGAGCTGGAGCGCGGCGAGGCCGCTGACCTGGCCGACCCTCGACATGGGGTTCAGCCGGACGGACCAGGCCAGCCCGGTCATCAGCAGCGCCGCCGTGGCCGCGGTCAGGATCTCCGCGGTCCAGAGGACGGCGGGGAGGCGAAGAGCGGCGGCCCGTCTCCTCTGACTGGGCGGTATGCCCTGATGCCTGCCCTCGGCGGGGGCGGGCTGGACGCTCGTCGTCACTGTTCGGTCCTTCTGCTCTCCCGCAGCGGTTCGGATGCGGGGGCGGTGTGTGGTTTCGGTGGCCGGACACCGCGATTCTGCCAGCACCTCGGTCGGGGGATCCGCACGGGCCGAACCACCGTTCCCGTACGGGCCGTTGTCGTCAACGGGGGAGGCGCGCGTTGGCTCCGGCCGATCACCGCGTGGCACACTGCCGATGCGCTTCGACGAGTGGTGGGAACCGTGGCGCGCCGTCCGGAGCCGGCCATGACGAGATCGTCAACTCATACAAGTAGGGAAGTGTCTCGGTGCAGCCGCTGATCGACTCTGCCCACACGTCCGACGGGCCGGGCCGGGGTGAGGAAGGCGGCGGGAGCGCGCCCGCCACCCGGGCCCTGGCCGTGCCGCCCCGGCTGCGGGCGCTGGCCGCCCACCGCTGGTTCTGGCCGGTGGTCCTGCTGCTCGGGTACGGCGGCCAGGTGGCGTTCCGCCTGGTGCTGTCGATCCACAACTACTTCCCGTCGGTGCACGCCGACGAGGACTCCTACCTGGTGATCGCGCGGGTGCTGGCCGGACGGCCGACCACCGAGATGCCGGTCGGCGTGGTGATCCCCGGCGGGTACCCGCTGCTGATCTCGCCGGCGCTGCGGATCGCCGACACCCCGGCCACCGCGTACCACCTGATCATGGGCATCAACGCGCTGCTCAACGCGCTGGTGTTCCCGCTCGCCGTGGCGGCGGCGCGCCGGGTGGGCCTGTCCCGGCCGCACGCGTACCTGGTGGGCGCCGCCGTGGCGCTGGTGCCGCCGGTGGTCTTCTACTCCCAGTTCGTGATGTCGGACACCGTGCTGCCGGTGATCCTGCTGGCCTGGCTGCTCGCGATGCACGGCTGGCTCTCGCCCGGCACGACGCGCCGGCGCGCGCTGTACGCGGCCGGGACGGGCCTGGCGGCCGGCTTCTCGATGGCCACCCACGACCGCGGCGGCGTGGTCGTGGCGCTGACCGCGCTGGTCCTGGTGGTGGTGCTGGCCGTCGGCTGGGCGCCGCGGCTCGCCTCGCTGGCCGGCGTCGGCGGGCTCGGGCTGTCGTACCTGGGCGCGAAGCTGCTGGCGCGCTTCGTCGAGAACCAGTTCAAGGACGTGCCGCCGAGCACCGTCGGCAACAAGGTCTTCGAGAACCTCGGGGACAGCAAGTACATCGGCACGATCATCGCCCGCACCTTCGGGCAGCTCTGGTACTTCATGACCTCGACGTACGGCTTCGGGGCGGTCGCCCTGGTGCTGTGCGTGGTGGTCGTCTTCCGGCGCCGGTACACGGTGGCCGAGCGGGTGGTGGCCTTCACCATGGTGGCCCTGCTGTTCGGCACCGCGCTGGCCTCGGCGGCCGGGCTGGCGGACAACGACCGGACCGACAACTGGGTGTACGCCCGGTACTGCGCGGTGCTGGTGCCGATGTTCATGGTGGTCGGCCTGGCCGCGCTGTGGCGGGCCGGGGTCCGCGCGCTGCTGTGGACGGCGCTGGCCGGCGTGGCGGCGATCGGGATCATCCAGCTGTCGGTCGGCGCGTACGCGGGCGCCGCGCTCAAGCTCTGGGTCAGTCCATGGACGGTGCCGGACGCGATGTTCCTGGCCTCGACCTGGGACGACCTGCACATGGTCCGGACGAGCTTCGGCGCGCTGGCGGTGCTGGGCGCCTGCCTGCTGCTGCGGGTGGCCGGCGGGCGCCGGGTGGTGGCCGCGGTGGTGGGGTGCGTGACGCTGTTCGCCGCCTACGCGACGGTCGCCGTCACCGACAACGTCTCCGAGCCGCACGCCAAGGCCCGCAAGTACCAGGCGGTGGGCGTGGCCAAGGAGGCGGGCCTGCGCAAGGGCGACAACGTCGTCCTGGACATGGACCTCGACTGGGACACCCGGATGTCGATGGCCTACGAGGTGTACTGGGGCCGGGTCTGGTCGGACGACCTGAAGGACGGCTCCGCCCCGCCGGAGGCGGCCACCGCGTACCTGGCCGGCTGGAGCAAGGGCGACCTGCCGCAGACCAGCTGGCCGGACGCGCGGCCCGGCTGGCACGTCGCGAAGTTCAACAAGGACCGGGGCTGGGTGCTCTGGCGCAAGGACTGAGCGGGGACGTCACCCCATCGGGGCCGGTGAGGAGCGCCTCACCGGCCCCGATTGGCATCCGGGCTGCTCCATGTGGCAGTATGTCCAAGTTGCTCGGTTGAGTGCCGATGCTGCGCGCCTCCCGCCGGGAGGACCGGAAGCGAGTCCCATGTACTCGTCGTTCCCGTGATGGCCGTCAAGCGTGAGTTCTACGCCACGGCAGCTGCGGGGCGAAAGTACGGGAATCTTCCGGGAAGCGTGTGCGGGGCCTCGACCCGGCACCCCTCACCCCGAAAGTTTTAAACCGACGAATTACTTCGCCGGTTTTTTGCAAGCGCGAGTGCGACACGCCCGAGCGCGGGGGTCGGAGGGGGAGTCGCGAAGTGACTAAGGACAAAGGACTACTGAGTAGCCATGGCGGGACAGAAGATCCGCATCCGGCTCAAGGCCTACGACCACGAGGTCATCGACTCCTCGGCGAAGAAGATCGTCGAGACGGTGATTCGTACTGGTGCGCAGGTCGCGGGCCCGGTGCCGCTGCCCACTGAGAAGAACGTGTACTGCGTCATCCGCTCGCCGCACAAGTACAAGGACTCGCGCGAGCACTTCGAGATGCGTACTCACAAGCGTCTGATCGACATCCTCGACCCCACGCCGAAGACGGTTGACTCGCTCATGCGTCTCGACCTGCCGGCTGGCGTCGACATCGAGATCAAGCTCTGAGAGGCGCACCGAAGATGGCTAAGCAGATTAAGGGCATCCTGGGCGAGAAGCTCGGCATGACCCAGGTCTGGGACGAGAACAACCGGGTCGTCCCGGTGACCGTCGTCAAGGCTGGGCCCAATGTCGTGACCCAGGTCCACACCGCCGACAGCCCGGCCGGCTACGACGCCGTCCAGATCGGCTTCGGCGAGATCGACCCCCGCAAGGTGAACAAGCCCCTCGCGGGCCACTTCGCCAAGGCCGGTGTCACCCCGCGCCGCCACCTGGTCGAGCTCCGTACCTCGGACGCCTCCGAGTACACCCTGGGCCAGGAGATCACCGCCGAGCTGTTCGAGGCGGGTGTCAAGGTCGACGTGACCGGCACCTCCAAGGGCAAGGGCTTCGCCGGTGTCATGAAGCGCCACAACTTCCGGGGCCTCGGCGCCGGTCACGGTGTGCAGCGCAAGCACCGCTCGCCCGGCTCGATCGGTGGCTGCGCCACCCCGGGTCGCGTGTTCAAGGGCGTACGGATGGCCGGCCGGATGGGCCACGAGCGTGTGACCACCCAGAACCTGACCATCCATGCCGTTGACGCGGAGAAGGGGCTGCTCCTGATCAAGGGCGCAATCCCGGGCCCGAACGGCGGCCTCGTCCTCGTCCGCACCGCGGCGAAGGGGCTGTGAGGATATGAGCACCATTGACATCCTGTCGCCCTCGGGCGACAAGACCGGCAGCCTCGAGCTTCCGGCCGAGATCTTCGACGCGAAGGTCAGCGTTCCGCTGATGCACCAGGTCGTCGTGGCGCAGCTCGCTGCGGCCCGTCAGGGCACCCACAAGACCAAGACTCGTGGCGAGGTCCGCGGTGGCGGCAAGAAGCCGTACCGCCAGAAGGGCACCGGCCGCGCCCGTCAGGGCTCGACCCGTGCGCCGCAGTTCGCCGGCGGTGGCGTCGTGCACGGTCCCGTGCCGCGCGACTACTCGCAGCGGACCCCGAAGAAGATGATCGCCGCCGCTCTGCGCGGTGCGCTCACCGACCGGGCCCGCCACAACCGCATCCACGTCGTCACCGACGTGGTCGCGGCCGAGGTGCCGTCGACCAAGGCCGCCAAGAGCCTGTTCGGCAAGATCACCGAGCGCAAGAACGTCCTCCTGGTCGTCGAGCGCGAGGACGAGCTGGGCCTGAAGTCCGCTCGCAACCTGCCGCACGTGCACATCCTGGACGCCGGTCAGCTGAACACCTACGACGTGCTCGTCTCCGACGATGTGGTCTTCACCCAGGCCGCCTTCGAGCGTTTCGTGGCCGGTCCGGCCGCGTCCGCCAAGGCCGTTGCCGCTGAGGGCGAGCTCGAAGGGAGCGCCGCCTGATGAGCGACGTTACGAGCAAGACGTTCACGGACCCCCGTGACGTCCTGGTGAAGCCGGTCATCTCCGAGAAGAGCTACAGCCTTCTCGACGAGAACAAGTACACGTTCATCGTGTCGCCGGGCGCCAACAAGACCCAGATCAAGCAGGCCGTCGAGGCGGTCTTCTCGGTCAAGGTCGAGGCTGTCAACACGATCAACCGTCAGGGCAAGCGCAAGCGCTCCAAGACGGGCTTTGGCAAGCGCAAGGACACCAAGCGCGCCATCGTGACGCTGGCCGAGGGCAACCGCATCGACATCTTCGGTGGTCCGGTCTCCTAACGGAGATCGTGATCGTCGATAAGGACGAGGACGAGAGAGCCAAATGGGCATCCGCAAGTACAAGCCGACTACGCCGGGCCGTCGTGGCTCCAGCGTGGCCGACTTCGTAGAGATCACGCGGTCCACCCCGGAGAAGTCGCTGGTTCGCCCCCTGCACAGCAAGGGCGGCCGTAACAACGCCGGTCGGATCACCGTTCGCCACCAGGGTGGCGGTCACAAGCGCGCCTACCGCGTGATCGACTTCCGTCGTCACGACAAGGACGGCGTGCCGGCGAAGGTCGCGCACATCGAGTACGACCCGAACCGCACCGCGCGCATCGCGCTGCTGCACTACGCGGACGGCGAGAAGCGCTACATCATCGCGCCGCGCGGCATCACGCAGGGCGACCGGATCGAGAACGGCGCTGGCGCCGACATCAAGCCGGGCAACAACCTGCCGCTGCGCAACATCCCGGTCGGTACCACCATCCACGCGGTGGAGCTGCGTCCCGGCGGCGGTGCCAAGCTGGCCCGCTCGGCCGGCTCCGGCATCCAGCTGCTGGCGCGTGAGGGCAAGATGGCGCACCTGCGCATGCCCTCCGGCGAGATCCGCCTGGTCGACGCGCGCTGCCGCGCCACCGTCGGCGAGGTCGGCAACGCCGAGCAGTCGAACATCAACTGGGGCAAGGCCGGCCGCATGCGCTGGAAGGGCGTTCGCCCGACCGTGCGTGGTGTCGCCATGAACCCGATCGACCACCCGCACGGTGGTGGTGAGGGTAAGACCTCTGGTGGTCGCCACCCGGTCTCGCCGTGGGGCCAGAAGGAGGGTCGTACCCGTCGCCCGAAGAAGGCGTCGGACGCTCTCATCGTGCGCCGCCGCAAGACCAACAAGAAGCGCTAGGAGCAGGTCAGATGCCGCGCAGTCTCAAGAAGGGCCCCTTCATCGACGGCCACCTTCTCAAGAAGGTGGACGCGCAGAACGAGGCGGGTACCCAGAACGTCATCAAGACCTGGTCCCGCCGCTCCGTGATCTTCCCGGCCATGCTCGGCCACACGATCGCGGTTCACGATGGTCGCAAGCACGTCCCGGTGTTCGTCACCGAGTCGATGGTCGGCCACAAGCTGGGCGAGTTCGCTCCGACCCGCACCTTCCGCGGCCACGTCAAGGACGACCGCAAGTCGAAGCGTCGCTAGTCGCCTGAGCTTCACCGCCAGAACGACTCAATGACTTACTCCATTAAGGGGACAACCATGGAAGCCAGGGCCCAGGCGCGGTACATCCGCGTCACGCCCATGAAGGCCCGCCGCGTGGTGGACCTCATCCGTGGCCTGCCGGCCACGGAGGCCCAGGCCGTCCTGCGTTTCGCTCCGCAGGCCGCCACCGTGCCGGTCGGCAAGGTGCTCGACAGCGCCATTGCCAACGCCGCGCACAACTACAACCACTCCAACGTGGACGACCTCGTCATCAGCGAGGCGTACGTTGACGAGGGTCCGACCCTGAAGCGGTTCCGCCCGCGTGCCCAGGGCCGCGCCTACCGGATCCGCAAGCGGACCAGCCACATCACCGTGGTCGTCAGCAGCAAGGAAGGGACCCGGTAATGGGCCAGAAGGTTAACCCGCACGGGTTCCGCCTCGGCATCAGCACGGACTTCAAGTCCCGCTGGTACGCCGACAAGCTGTACAAGGACTACGTCAAGGAAGACGTTGCCATTCGTCGCATGATGACGAAGGGCATGGAGCGCGCCGGCATCTCGAAGGTTGAGATCGAGCGCACCCGCGACCGCGTCCGCGTCGACATCCACACCGCCCGCCCCGGCATCGTCATCGGTCGCCGTGGCACCGAGGCCGACCGCATCCGCGGCGACCTCGAGAAGCTGACCGGCAAGCAGGTCCAGCTGAACATCCTCGAGGTCAAGAACCCCGAGCTGGACGCCCAGCTCGTGGCTCAGGGCGTCGCGGAGCAGCTGTCCTCCCGCGTCTCCTTCCGCCGTGCCATGCGCAAGTCGATGCAGGGCACCATGAAGTCCGGCGCCAAGGGCATCAAGGTCCAGTGCTCCGGTCGTCTCGGCGGCGCCGAGATGAGCCGGTCGGAGTTCTACCGCGAGGGTCGTGTGCCGCTGCACACCCTGCGTGCGAACGTCGACTACGGCTTCTTCGAGGCCAAGACCACCTTCGGCCGCATCGGCGTGAAGGTCTGGATCTACAAGGGCGACGTCAAGAACATCGCCGAGGTCCGCGCTGAGAACGCCGCTGCCCGCTCGGGCAACCGCCCGGCCCGTCCCGAGGGTGGTCGTCCCGCCCGCGGTGGCGACCGCCGTGGTGGCGAGCGCGGTGGCCGTGGCCGTCGTCCCGCCGCTGCCGAGGCCCCCGCGGCCCCGGCCGCTGAGGCGCCGGCTGCCGAGAACACCGGAACGGAGGCCTGACTCCCATGCTGATCCCCCGTCGGGTCAAGCACCGCAAGCAGCACCACCCGAAGCGTCGTGGCGCTGCCAAGGGTGGCACCGAGCTCGCCTTCGGCGAGTACGGCATCCAGGCCGTCACCCCGGCCTACGTGACGAACCGGCAGATCGAGTCCGCTCGTATCGCCGTCACCCGTCACATCAAGCGTGGCGGCAAGGTCTGGATCAACATCTACCCGGACCGTCCGCTCACCAAGAAGCCGGCCGAGACCCGCATGGGTTCCGGTAAGGGTTCGCCCGAGTGGTGGATCGCGAACGTGCACCCGGGTCGGGTCATGTTCGAGCTGTCGTACCCCAACGAGAAGGTGGCTCGTGAGGCGCTGACCCGCGCAGCTCACAAGCTCCCGATGAAGTGCCGGATCATCCGGCGCGAGGCAGGTGAGAGCTGATGTCGGCCGGCACCAAGGCTGCTGACCTCCGCGAGCTGGACAACGAGGGTCTCGTTGCCAAGCTCCGTGAGGCCAAGGAGGAGCTGTTCAACCTCCGCTTCCAGGCGGCGACCGGGCAGCTCGACAACCACGGACGGCTCAAGCTCGTCCGTAAGGACATCGCGCGGATCTACACCCTGATGCGCGAGCGCGAGCTGGGCATCGAGACGGTGGAGAGCGCCTGATGACTGAGAACACCAACGAGACGCGCGGTTTCCGCAAGACCCGTGAGGGTCTCGTCGTCAGCGACAAGATGGACAAGACCGTCGTCGTCGCCGTCGAGGACCGCGTCAAGCACGCTCTGTACGGCAAGGTCATCCGCCGTACGAACAAGCTGAAGGCGCACGACGAGGCGAACGCCTGCGGCATCGGCGACCGGGTCCTCCTCGCGGAGACCCGCCCGCTGTCCGCGACGAAGCGCTGGCGCGTCGTCGAGATCCTCGAGAAGGCCAAGTAACGAAGTTGATGCGGTACGGCCGTATGTGCACCAGGTCCCTCGCGGGCGCTGGTGTGAGCAGCGGCCGGCCCGTCAGCTCTCGTTGACGATCAGGAGAAAGCTGTGATCCAGCAGGAGTCGCGACTGCGTGTCGCCGACAACACGGGCGCGAAGGAAATCCTTTGCATCCGCGTTCTCGGTGGTTCCGGTCGCCGCTACGCCGGTATCGGGGACGTCATCGTCGCGACCGTCAAGGACGCGATCCCCGGCGGTTCGGTGAAGAAGGGTGACGTCGTCAAGTGCGTCGTCGTCCGTACCGTGAAGTCGCGCCGTCGTCCGGATGGCTCGTACATCCGCTTCGACGAGAACGCCGCGGTCGTTCTGAAGAACACCGATGGTGACCCCCGTGGTACCCGCATCTTCGGCCCGGTGGGCCGCGAGCTGCGTGACAAGAAGTTCATGAAGATCATCTCGCTTGCGCCGGAGGTGCTCTAACTCATGGCGAACAGCATGAAGATCAAGAAGGGTGACCTGGTTCAGGTCATCACCGGCAAGGACCGCGGCAAGCAGGGCAAGGTCATCCAGGCCATGCCCGCCGAGAACAAGGTCCTGGTCGAGGGTGTGAACCGGGTCAAGAAGCACACCAAGCCGGGCCCGGGCACTCAGGGTGGCATCGTCACCGTCGAGGCGCCGGTGCACGTCTCCAACGTCCAGCTGGTCGTGGAGAAGGACGGCAAGAAGGTCGTCACCCGCGTTGGCTACCGCTTCGATGACGAGGGCAACAAGATCCGCGTTGCCAAGCGAACCGGTGAGGACATCTGATGTCTGAGACGACTGTTGAGAAGGTGACCCCCCGTCTCAAGGAGCGTTACAACTCCGAGATCAAGGGTCAGCTGCAGGAGCAGTTCTCGTACGAGAACGTCATGCTGACGCCCGGCCTGGTCAAGGTCGTCGTCAACATGGGTGTCGGCGAGGCCGCCCGTGACAGCAAGCTGATCGAGGGCGCGATCCGCGACCTGACCGCGATCACCGGTCAGAAGCCGGCCGTGACCAAGGCTCGCAAGTCCATCGCGCAGTTCAAGCTGCGCGAGGGCCAGCCGATCGGCACCCACGTCACCCTCCGTGGTGACCGCATGTGGGAGTTCCTGGACCGTCTGGTGTCGCTGGCCCTGCCGCGTATCCGTGACTTCCGTGGCCTCTCCCCGAAGCAGTTCGACGGCCGTGGCAACTACACCTTCGGTCTGACCGAGCAGGTCATGTTCCACGAGATCGACCAGGACAAGGTCGACCGTCAGCGCGGTATGGACATCACCGTCGTGACCACCGCCCAGACCGACGACGAGGGCCGGGCGCTCCTGCGCGCTCTGGGCTTCCCGTTCAAGGAGGCGTAACACATGGCGAAGAAGTCCCTCATCGCGAAGTCCGAGCGCAAGCCGAAGTTCGGCGTCCGGGCCTACACCCGGTGCCAGCGCTGCGGCCGTCCGCACTCGGTGTACCGCAAGTTCGGCCTGTGCCGTGTCTGCCTTCGTGAGATGGCGCACCGCGGCGAGCTGCCGGGCGTGACCAAGAGCTCCTGGTAGTCCTCTCCCAACAGAGGGACCAGGCACTTTAGGCACACAGCGAAGCAGAGGTGCCCGATCCCACACCGGCCCGTTTTGGGCCTACCGTACGGATTCCCGTAAGGTAGTGGGGTCGGGCCCCCTGCCACGGCTTCCCCATGGACGCCCGTGGCCCTTCTGGAGGGCTCGCACCCAGTCTTACGACGTCGCAGGTCCCCTGCGCTTGTGCCCCTGACGAACTCGGAAGAGTGCGGCAGGGGGACCTGGCGCGGAGAAACCGCGGCGAGAGAGGCCTGAGGCCATCATGACCATGACCGACCCCATCGCAGACATGCTCACGCGTCTGCGTAACGCGAACTCGGCGTACCACGACTCCGTGGCGATGCCGGCCAGCAAGATCAAGGCGCACGTCGCCGAGATCCTGCAGCAGGAGGGGTACATCTCCTCCTACAAGGTTGAGGAGCCCGTCGAGGGCGAGGTCGGCAAGAAGCTGACCATCGAGCTCAAGTTCGGCCCCAACCGTGAGCGCTCCATCGCCGGCATCAAGCGCATCAGCAAGCCGGGTCTGCGCGTTTACGCAAAGTCCACCAACCTGCCGAAGGTGCTCGGCGGCCTGGGCGTGGCGATCATCTCCACGTCTTCGGGTCTCCTCACCGACAAGCAGGCCGCCAAGAAGGGCGTAGGCGGAGAAGTTCTCGCCTACGTCTGGTAATTCGGGAAACGGAGGTACAGCAATGTCGCGCATTGGACGGCTGCCCATCCAGGTCCCCGCTGGCGTGGACGTCACCATCGATGGCCAGGCGGTCTCGGTGAAGGGCCCGAAGGGCACCCTCACCCACGTTGTCGCCGCGCCGATCGAGATCGGTAAGGGCGAGGACGGCACGCTGCTCGTCACCCGCCCCAACGACGAGCGTCTGTCGAAGGCCCTGCACGGCCTTTCCCGCACGCTGGTGGCGAACATGATCACCGGCGTGACCGCGGGCTACCGCAAGTCGCTGGAGATCAGCGGTGTCGGCTACCGAGTTCTGGCGAAGGGCTCCAACATGGAGTTCCAGCTGGGCTACAGCCACCCGATCCTCGTCGAGGCCCCCGAGGGCATCTCCTTCGTCGTCGAGTCGGCCACCAAGTTCCACGTGGACGGCATCGACAAGCAGAAGGTCGGCGAGGTCGCCGCGAAGATCCGCAAGCTGCGCAAGCCGGACCCGTACAAGGCCAAGGGTGTCAAGTACGCGGGCGAGGTCATCCGCCGCAAGGTCGGAAAGAGTGGTAAGTAAGCGATGAGTGTCTCTGTCAAGATCGGCAAGGGCAACGCCTACAAGAGCGCCGCTCGCAAGCGCCGCGCGATCCGCGTTCGCAAGCGCGTCGTCGGCACCGAGGTGCGTCCGCGCCTCGTCGTGACGCGTTCGAACCGTCACATGGTCGCCCAGGTCATCGACGACGCCAAGGGTCACACCCTGGCGTCGGCGTCCACCCTCGACGTGTCCATCAAGGGCGCCGAGGGCGACAAGACCGAGCTGGCCAAGAAGGTCGGGAGCCTGGTCGCCGAGCGCGCCAAGGCCGCCGGCATCGAGTCGGTCGTCTTCGACCGCGCGGGCAACCGGTACGCCGGCCGCATCGCCGCCCTGGCGGACGCGGCTCGTGAGGCCGGGCTCGACTTCTAAGCCGCTCGTCGGCTCAGTCGACGGACGTAATCGAGAGAGGTAATTCCAATGGCTGGACCCCAGCGCCGCGGTAGCGGCGCCGGCGGCGGCACCGGCGGTGGCGAGCGGCGCGACCGTAAGCGTGACGACCGGGGCAACGCCCCCGCCGTCGAGAAGACCGCTTACGTCGAGCGCGTTGTCGCGATCAACCGTGTCGCCAAGGTTGTCAAGGGTGGTCGTCGTTTCAGCTTCACCGCGCTGGTCGTGGTGGGCGACGGTGACGGCACCGTGGGTGTCGGTTACGGGAAGGCGAAGGAGGTTCCGGCCGCCATCGCCAAGGGTGTTGAGGAGGCCAAGAAGAACTTCTTCAAGGTCCCCCGTATCCAGGGCACCATCCCGCACCCGATCCAGGGTGAGAAGGCCGCCGGCGTCGTGCTCCTGAAGCCCGCCGCCCCCGGTACCGGTGTTATCGCCGGTGGTCCGGTGCGCGCCGTCCTGGAGTGCGCCGGCATTCACGACATCCTGTCGAAGTCGCTCGGCTCGGACAACGCGATCAACATCGTGCACGCCACCGTGGCTGCTCTGAAGGGCCTCGTGCGCCCCGAGGAGATCGCCGCCCGTCGTGGCCTGCCGCTGGAGGACGTGGCCCCCGCCGCTCTGCTGCGGGCGCGTGCTGCTGGGGTGAGCGCCTGATGGCTCGCCTGAAGATCACGCAGACCAAGTCGTACATCGGCAGCAAGCAGAACCACCGTGACACCCTGCGTACGCTTGGTCTCAAGCGCATGCACGACGTCGTGGTGAAGGAGGACCGTCCCGAGATCCGCGGGATGGCCCACACGGTCCGTCACCTGGTGACGGTTGAGGAGGTGGACTGATCATGGGCGACAACCCGATCAAGATCCACAACCTGCGTCCCGCCCCGGGTGCCAAGACCGACAAGATCCGCGTGGGTCGTGGTGAGGGCTCCAAGGGTAAGACTGCCGGTCGTGGTACCAAGGGCACGAAGGCCCGCTACCAGGTTCCGCAGCGCTTCGAGGGTGGCCAGATGCCGCTCCACATGCGCCTGCCGAAGCTGAAGGGCTTCAAGAACCCGTTCAAGATCACGTTCCAGGTTGTCAACCTCGACAAGCTGGCCGAGCTCTACCCGCAGGGTGGCGAGGTCACTGTCGAGGACCTGGTCGCCAAGGGCGCGGTTCGCAAGAACTCCCTCGTCAAGGTGCTCGGCACCGGCGAGGTCTCGGTTGCGCTGCAGGTGACGGTCGACGCCGTCTCCGGCTCCGCCGCCGAGAAGATCAAGGCCGCCGGCGGTACGGTCACCGAGCTCGTCTGAGCCCGCTGAGATCCGCCTTCGAGCCCCGCACCTCCTCCGGGAGGTGCGGGGCTCGTGCCGTTCCCGGGGACATCGGGCCGGAAGGCGCTCGTTCTTTTGTGTGGCAAACCCGGGCATCCCGTACCCCGTGAGTGGGGGAGGGGCGGTACGCGCTTCTTCCGAGTGGCTGCGCACTGTTAGAGTCCGTGGAGTTCCCTTGTAGGCTGCGCGTAGGCTCGCCTGTGCCGTCTGTACGGGGGCCCGAACCGCAAACTCCCCATTCAGGACCGACCCTCCCGCCGACGACGCGCGGGAGGCGCAGGAGGCACCGTGCTCAGTGCGTTCGCGCGGGCGTTCCAGACGCCCGACCTGCGCAAGAAGCTGCTGTTCACGCTGGGCATCATGGTGCTGTTCCGCCTGGGCTCGCACATTCCGATGCCGGGCGTGAGCTTCACGGCCGTGAACGAGTGCGTGAAGGAGACCAAGAACAGCGGTCTCTTCGGGCTCGTCAACCTGTTCAGCGGCGGCGCGCTCCTCCAACTGACGATCTTCGCCCTCGGCATCATGCCGTACATCACGGCGAGCATCATCCTCCAGCTCCTCACCGTCGTGATCCCGCGACTGGAGATGCTGAAGAAGGAGGGCCAGGCCGGCCAGGCCAAGATCACCCAGTACACCCGTTACCTGACCATCGCGCTCGCCGTGCTCCAGGGCACCGGCATCGTGGCGACGGCCTCCAGCGGCGCGCTGTTCTCCGGCTGCCCGCTGGCCAACCAGATCGTCCCGGACACCAGCGTGTTCCGGATCGCCGTCATGGTGCTCACGATGACGGCCGGCACCACGGTCATCATGTGGCTCGGTGAGCTGATCACCGACCGCGGCATCGGCAACGGCATGTCGCTGCTGATCTTCACCTCGATCGCGGCGCAGTTCCCGTCCTCGATGTGGGCGATCAAGACCTCCGGCACCATCGGCGGCGGCTGGGTCGAGTTCCTCTCCGTGGTCGCGGTCGGCGTCATCGTCGTGATGCTGGTCATCTTCGTCGAGCAGGCCCAGCGCCGGATCCCGGTCCAGTACGCGAAGCGGATGATCGGCCGCCGCGCGTTCGGCGGGACCTCGACCTACATCCCGCTCAAGGTGAACCAGGCCGGTGTCATCCCGGTCATCTTCGCCTCGTCGCTGCTGTACATCCCCGCCCTGGTGGTCCAGCTGACCAACAGCCAGGCCGGCTGGGCCACGTGGATCCGGACGAACTTCGTCAAGGGTGACCACCCGATCTACATGGCCACGTACTTCCTGCTGATCGTCTTCTTCGCCTTCTTCTACGTCGCCATCTCCTTCAACCCCGAAGAAGTTGCCGACAACATGAAGAAGTATGGTGGGTTCATCCCGGGCATCCGGGCCGGCCGACCGACGGCCGAGTACCTGAACTACGTGCTGACCCGAATCACGTGGCCGGGTTCGCTCTACCTGGGCCTGATCGCGTTGATCCCGATGATCGCCCTGGTCGCCTTCGGACAGCAGACCAACTTCCCGTTCGGCGGCACCAGCGTGCTCATCGTCGTCGGCGTCGGACTCGAAACTGTGAAGCAGATCGAGAGCCAGCTCCAGCAGCGCAATTACGAAGGGTTCCTCCGCTGATGCGTATCGTCCTCGTTGGTCCTCCCGGGGCCGGGAAGGGTACTCAGGCGCACCTGCTCGCCAAGACCCTGTCCATCCCCCACATCTCCACCGGCGACCTGTTCCGTGCGAACATCAGCCAGGGCACCCCGCTGGGCCTCGAGGCCAAGTCCTACATGGACGCGGGGCGCCTGGTGCCGGACGAGGTCACCATCGGGATGGCCAAGGACCGCATGCTCCAGGCGGACGCCGTCAACGGCTTCCTGCTCGACGGCTTCCCCCGCAACCTGGGGCAGGCCAAGGCGCTGGACGAGTTCCTCGCCGAGCAGGGCATCAAGCTGGACGGCGTGCTGGACCTGGAGGTCCCCGAGGACGAGGTCGTCCGCCGGATCGCCGGCCGCCGCCTGTGCCGCAACGACGGTGGCCACGTCTTCCACGTGGACTACAACCCGCCGAAGGTCGACGGCGTCTGCGACGAGTGCGGCGGCGAGCTGTACCAGCGCTCGGACGACACCGAGGACAAGGTGCGCACGCGCCTGGAGGTCTACCACACGGAGACCGAGCCGATCATCGACTACTACGTCCAGCAGGGCCTGGTGGCGACCATCTCGGCCCTCGGCAAGGTGGACGAGGTCACCGCCCGCTCGATCGAGGCGCTGAAGCAGGACAGCTGAGTCTCTCGGCGAACGTACGACGGTACGGCCGGGTCGCCCGCCCCACGCGGGTGGCCCGGCCGTTTCGGCGTCGTACGGTGGTAGCAGTGGTAATCCGGACTTGGAAGGCGTGACCAGATGGTGGAGATCAAGACCCCCGAGCAGATCGCGAAGATGCGAGCGGCCGGGCTGGTCGTCGCCGAGGCCCTGAAGGCCTGCCGCGAGGCGGTCGCCCCCGGGGTGACCACCCAGGAGCTCAACGACGTCGCGGACAAGGTCATCACCGACCACGGCGCCACCTCGAACTTCCGGGCCAACCACGGCGGGCTCTGGTTCCCGGGCGTGATCTGCGCCTCGGTGAACAACGAGGTCGTGCACGGCATCCCCGGCGACCGGGCCCTCCAGGAGGGCGACATCATCTCGATCGACTGCGGCGCCATCCTGGACGGCTGGCACGGCGACTCGGCCATCACCGTGGCGGTCGGCGAGGTCCGCCCGGAGGTCGAGATGCTGAGCCGGGTGACCGAGGGCTCGATGTGGGCCGGCATCGCCCAGATGAAGAAGAACAACCGCCTGGTGGACGTCTCCAAGGCGATCGAGGGCTTCATCCGCCGCCAGCCGCTCCCGCCCAAGGGCAAGTGGGGCATCACCGAGGGCTACGGCGGCCACGGCATCGGCACCGCGATGCACATGGAGCCGCACGTGCTGAACTACGTCGAGCGCGGCCGCGGCAAGGGCCCGAAGCTCGTCCCCGGCACCGTGCTGGCGATCGAGCCGATGGTGTCGCTCGGCACCCCGCACACCACCGTGCTGGAGGACGACTGGACGGTCGTCACCAACGACGGCACCTGGGCCTCGCACTGGGAGCACTCGGTGGCCGTCACCGAGCAGGGTCCGCTGGTGCTGACCGCCTTCGACGGCGGCAGGGCGGAGCTGGCCAAGCTGGGCATCACCGCAGCTCCGGACCCCCTCGCGTAGTCCTGACGGCGCTCAACTGCCGCTGCTGACAAGGGATCAGGGCCCTGGAGGTTTGGACCTCCAGGGCTTTTGTCCTATTTTTATGCGCTGGCAGTGGTCGGCTCCGGCCGGTCCGGTTACGAGCGATGCAGGAGAGAGCACGTGCTCAAGGGATTCCGCGACTTCATGATGCGCGGCAACGTCGTCGACATGGCGGTCGGTGTGGTCATCGGTGCCGCGTTCACCGCGGTGGTGACCGGCTTCGTGTCCGCCTTCCTCACCCCGCTGGTGGGTGTGGTGGTCGGCGCCGCCGGCGACTTCAGCTCGTACAAGGCGCACATCGCGGGGGTGACCTTCCCGTACGGGCAGTTCCTCAACGTGCTGATCGCGTTCTTCATGACCGCCGCGGTGCTGTACTTCTGCGTGGTGCTGCCGATCACCAAGGCGACCGCGCGCTACATGCCGAAGAAGCCGAAGACGCCGAAGCGCCCGTGCCCCGAGTGCCTGACCGACATCCCCGAGGCCGCCCGCCGCTGCTCGGCCTGCACCGCCCACGTCGAGCCGCTGACGGTCCTCAGCAAGGCCTGACGTAGCAGATGTGACGGCGACCGCTTTCCGGGACCCCCGTTTTGGTGCACCGGACGCGCTGGCGTAGGATGGACCGTCGGCTCACTCGTAGCGTGCTTCAGCGCGCCCTCTTCCCCCCGGGGAAGGGGTGAACCCAGGTTCGCACGAGCGTTCCGCATACGGTAGCCGGTCCCGGAAGGTGGATCTCGCAGTTCATGGCTAAGAAGCAAGGCGCCATTGAGATCGAGGGCACCGTGATCGAGTCTCTGCCGAACGCGATGTTCAAGGTCGAGCTGCAGAACGGTCACAAGGTCCTCGCGCACATCAGTGGCAAGATGCGCATGCACTACATCCGCATCCTGCCGGACGACCGGGTCGTCGTGGAGCTCAGCCCCTACGACCTCACGCGCGGGCGGATCGTCTACCGCTACAAGTAAGAACGTCAGATCTAGACCCGGAGAACCTGAAACATGAAGGTCAAGCCGAGCGTCAAGAAGATCTGCGACAAGTGCAAGGTGATCCGCCGCCACGGCCGGGTCATGGTGATCTGCGACAACCTGCGCCACAAGCAGCGCCAGGGCTGATCACTCTTCAGCATTTCTCGTAGTACTTCGCGCGACGCGAAAACGTCATAAGCGGGCTACCCGATCCGTCCGTTCCCGGACGGACTGCCACCCCCGGTCAGAGGCCGGGGCTCCCTCACCGTGAGGTGTCGGAGTAGGTAGCACGCAAGACCTCTGAAGAACCACAGGAGCCTTGAATGGCACGCCTCGCCGGCGTTGATCTCCCCCGTGAGAAGCGGATCGAGATCGCCCTTACGTACGTGTACGGCATCGGCCGTACCCGCGCCCAGCAGACCCTGGCCGAGACCGGTGTCAACCCGGATGTCCGCGTTCGCGACATCTCCGAGGACGACCTCGTCAAGCTGGGCCAGTACATCGACGCCAACTACACGGTCGAGGGTGACCTCCGCCGTGAGGTGGCCGCCGACATCCGCCGCAAGGTCGAGATCGGCTGCTACGAGGGTCTGCGTCACCGCCGCGGCCTGCCGGTCCGCGGCCAGCGCACCCACACCAACGCGCGTACCCGCAAGGGCCCGCGTCGCGCGATCGCCGGTAAGAAGAAGCCGGGCAAGAAGTAGTCCGTCCCGTAACCGGACATCCCTCCGGCCCGCGGGTCAGCGGACCGACCACCTCAGTAGGAGAACAGACTTATGCCCCCCAAGGGTCGTCAGGCTGCCGGCGCGAAGAAGATCCGCCGCAAGGAAAAGAAGAACGTCGCTCACGGCCACGCGCACATCAAGAGCACGTTCAACAACACCATCGTTTCGATCACCGACCCCGCGGGCAACGTGATCTCCTGGGCCTCCGCCGGCCACGTCGGCTTCAAGGGCTCGCGCAAGTCGACCCCGTTCGCCGCGCAGATGGCCGCCGAGGCCGCTGCCCGTCGCGCGCAGGAGCACGGCATGCGCAAGGTCGACGTCTTCGTGAAGGGTCCGGGCTCCGGCCGCGAGACCGCGATCCGTTCGCTCCAGGCCACCGGCCTGGAGGTCGGCTCGATCCAGGACGTCACCCCCACCCCGCACAACGGCTGCCGTCCGCCGAAGCGCCGCCGCGTCTGACGCAGCGCCTTCGGGCACGCGGGTGATGTTTTAACCTCGTACGGGCTCCCACGCAGTGATTGGTCGCTGCCTACGGGAGCCCGTACGCTTGGTCCTGTCGGCATCAAATAGTGGGTGCCGAAGACAACTGGAGGATTCCCCCCATGCTTATCGCTCAGCGCCCCTCGCTGACCGAAGAGGTCGTCGACGAGTTCCGCTCGCGGTTCGTGATCGAGCCGCTGGAGCCGGGCTTCGGCTACACCCTCGGCAACTCCCTGCGCCGCACGCTCCTGTCGTCGATCCCGGGTGCCGCTGTCACCAGCATCCGCATCGACGGCGTCCTGCACGAGTTCACCACCGTGCCGGGCGTCAAGGAGGACGTGACCGACCTCATCCTCAACATCAAGCAGCTGGTCGTCTCCTCGGAGCACGACGAGCCGGTCGTGATGTACCTGCGCAAGCAGGGCCCGGGTGTCGTCACCGCCGCCGACATCGCCCCGCCGGCGGGTGTCGAGGTGCACAACCCGGAGCTGGTCCTCGCCACGCTGAACGGCAAGGGCAAGCTGGAGATGGAGCTGACCGTCGAGCGCGGTCGCGGCTACGTCTCCGCCGTCCAGAACAAGGCCTCCGGCCAGGAGATCGGCCGCATCCCGGTCGACTCGATCTACAGCCCCGTGCTGAAGGTCACCTACAAGGTCGAGGCCACCCGTGTCGAGCAGCGGACCGACTTCGACAAGCTGATCGTCGACGTCGAGACCAAGCCCGCCATGCGTCCGCGCGACGCCATGGCCTCGGCCGGCAAGACCCTGGTGGAGCTGTTCGGCCTCGCCCGCGAGCTGAACATCGACGCCGAGGGCATCGACATGGGCCCGTCCCCGACGGACGCCGCCCTGGCCGCCGACCTGGCGCTGCCGATCGAGGAGCTGGAGCTCACGGTCCGCTCCTACAACTGCCTCAAGCGCGAGGGCATCCACACCGTGGGTGAGCTCGTCGCCCGCTCCGAGGCCGACCTGCTCGACATCCGCAACTTTGGTGCGAAGTCGATCGACGAGGTCAAGGCGAAGCTGGCCGGCATGGGCCTGGCCCTCAAGGACAGCCCGCCCGGGTTCGACCCGACCGCTGCCGCCGACGCCTTCGGCGCCGACGACCTCGACGACTCGCACTTCGCCGAGACCGAGCAGTACTGAGAGAATTGGCCGCGGGGGCGGTTCCACGAACCGCCCCCGTCGTCGTGAAAGTCGTACGGGCAACAGTGCCCGTACGCCCGCTGCGGTACCTGATACGGCCGTAGTCGGAGATCCAAGGAGTAATCCATGCCGCGTCCCACCAAGGGTGCCCGCCTCGGCGGCGGCCCGCACCACGAGCCGCTGCTGCTCGCCGGTCTGTGCCGGGAGCTGTTCCAGTACGGCCGCATCACCACGACCGAGGCCAAGGCCCGTCGGATGCGCCCGCTGGCGGAGAAGCTGATCACCAAGGCGAAGAAGGGCGACATCCACAACCGTCGCCTGGTGCGCAAGACCATCACCGACGTGTCGGTGCTGCACACCCTCTTCACCGAGATCGCGCCGCGCTACGAGAACCGCCCGGGTGGTTACACCCGTATCACCAAGATCGGTCCCCGTCGTGGCGACAACGCCCCGATGGCCGTGATCGAGCTGGTCGAGGCGCTGACCGTCGCGCAGACCGCCGTCGGCGAGGCCGAGGCCGCCACCAAGCGTGCCGTCAAGGAGGCCGACGCCAAGGTCGAGGAGACCAAGGCCGACGCCGCCGAGGCCGAGCAGGCCTGACACCTCTAGGTGTGTTGCGGGCCCGCTTCCCCAGTGATGGGGGAGCGGGCCCGTTCCTTGTTCTTCGAGGTCCCGGGAGAAGAGAAGCAGTGGTCAACGAGTGCGCCGAGCAGCCGCCGGTGAAGGACGGCCCGGCCGACGGGTACGTCCGGGTCCGGCTCGACCTCGCCTACCAGGGTGCCGAGTTCTCCGGCTGGGCCCGCCAGAAGGGCGGCCGCCGGACGGTCCAGGAGGAGATCGAGAGCGCGCTGCAGGTCGTCACCCGCAGCCCGGAGCTGTTCCCGCTGACCGTGGCCGGCCGCACCGACGCCGGGGTGCACGCCCGAGGCCAGGTCGCCCACGTCGACCTGCCGGCCGAGCTGTGGGCGGAGCACCGGGAGAAGCTGCTGCGCCGGCTGGCCGGCCGGCTGCCCGGGGACGTCCGGATCTACCGGGTCGGCGAGGCGCCGGCCGGGTTCGACGCCCGCTTCTCGGCCGTCTGGCGCCGGTACGCGTACCGGGTCTCCGACCACCCCGGCGGGGTGGACCCGCTGCTGCGCGGCCACGTGCTCTGGCACGACCGGCCGCTGGACGTGGAGAAGATGAACGCCGCCGCGAAGCTGCTGCTCGGCGAGCACGACTTCGCCGCGTACTGCAAGAAGCGCGAGGGCGCCACCACCATCCGCACCCTGCTGGAGCTGCACTGGGACCGCGTCCCGGTGGACCCGTACGCCGCCCAGGAGGGCTCGCTCGCGGTCGCCACCGTGCGGGCCGACGCCTTCTGCCACAACATGGTCCGGGCGCTGGTCGGTGCGATGCTGCTGGTCGGCGACGGGCACCGGCCGGTGGAGTTCCCCGGCGAGGTGCTGGCCGGCGGGGTGCGCAACTCCGCCGTCAACGTGATCCGGCCGTACGGGCTCACGCTGGAGGAGGTCGGCTACCCGCCGGACGACCAGCTGGCCGAGCGCAACCGGGCGGCCCGGCGGATGCGGACCCTGCCCGGTCAGCCGGCCATCGGTTAATCCGTTTTGGCCCGGCGCGTCCGCTTGGGAGAATCGTTCCCATGGGACACGTCGAGATTTCGCACCTGGAGTACTACCTGCCGGACGGGCGCGTGTTGTTCGACGACGCGTCCTTCCGGGTCGGAGAGGGCGCCGCGGTCGCCCTGGTCGGTGCCAACGGCGCCGGCAAGACCACCCTGCTCCGGATGATCGCGGGGGACATCCAGCCGCACGGCGGCACGGTGACGATCAGCGGCGGGCTCGGCGTGATGCGCCAGTTCGTCGGCACCACCGGCCGCGAGGACCAGCAGTCCACCCCGGGCGCGCTGCCGGCCGACGCCTCGGTGCGCGACCTGCTGGTCTCCGTCGCCCCCGAGCGGATCGCCAAGGCCGCCCGCGCGGTGGACGCCGCCGAGCTGGCGATGATCGCCCAGGACGACGAGAAGACGCAGATGGCCTACGCCCAGGCGCTCTCCGACTGGGCCGACGTCGGCGGCTACGACTACGAGACCGACTGGGACGTCTGCACCATGGCGGCCCTCGGGGTGTCCTTCGACAAGGCCCAGTGGCGCGGCCTGAACACCCTCTCCGGCGGCGAGCAGAAGCGGCTGGTGCTGGAGGCGCTGCTGCGCGGCCCCGAAGAGGTGCTGCTGCTCGACGAGCCCGACAACTACCTGGACGTCCCGGCGAAGCGCTGGCTGGAGGAGGCCCTCAAGGCCACCTCGAAGACCGTCCTGTTCATCTCGCACGACCGCGAGCTGCTCTCCAAGACCGCCGACAAGATCATCTCCGTGGAGTCCGGCGCGGCGGGCAGCAGCGTCTGGGTGCACGGCGGCGGTTTCGACTCCTTCCACGAGGCCCGCAAGGACCGCTTCGCGCGGTTCGAGGAGCTCGGCCGGCGCTGGGACGAGGAGCACGCCAAGCTCAAGAAGCTGGTCGTCACCCTGCGCCAGGCCGCCGCCGTCAGCCACGCCCTGGCCACCCGCTACGCCGCCGCCCAGACCCGGCTGAAGAAGTTCGAGGAGGCCGGGCGGCCGGAGGAGCCCCCGCGCGAGCAGAGCATCACCATGCGGCTCAAGGGCGGGCGCACCGGTGTGCGCTCCTTCACCCTGGAGCAGCTGGAGCTCACCGGCCTGATGCGGCCCTTCGACCTGGAGGTCTTCTACGGCGAGCGGGTCGCGGTGCTGGGCGCCAACGGCGCCGGCAAGTCGCACCTGCTGCGGCTGCTCGCGGGGGACGAGACCGTCGAGCACGCCGGCGCCTGGAAGCTCGGCGCCCGGGTCGTGCCCGGCCACTTCCGGCAGACCCACGCCCACCCGGAGCTGTTCGGCCGCACCGTGCGGTCGATCGTCGAGGAGGAGCACGCGCTCAGCCGCGGCGCCGCGATGGGGGCGCTGCGCCGGTACGAGCTGGACCGCCAGGAGGAGCAGAAGTTCGAGTCGCTGTCCGGCGGGCAGCAGGCCCGGCTGATGATCCTCAAGCTCGAACTCTCCGGTGTCACGGCCCTGTTGCTGGACGAGCCGACCGACAACCTGGACCTGGAGAGCGCCGAGGCGCTGCAGGCCGGCCTGGAGGCCTTCGACGGCACCGTGCTGTGCGTCACCCACGACCGCTGGTTCGCCAAGACCTTCGACCGTTTCCTGGTGTTCGGCGCGGACGGCCGGGTGTTCGAGTCGCCGGAACCGGTCTGGGACGTGACCCGCGTGGAGCGCGAACGCTGAGTGACGGCCGGGCCTCCGGCCGGAAGGAGCCGACCCATTTTTGACCCCTTCGGATCCGGCCGGTAACCTGGACGCTTGATGTGCGTATTGGCTCGCTCTATCTCACGTGAGAGGTCGGTACGCCGGAGACATCAGGTCGTCGACCAGCGGTCACCCTTGAATTGCGTCCAAGGTTGGCCAGGCTGCTCTGCCGTCCGGGTGCTCCTGTCAGGACTCACTCACTGAAAAGCGAAGGCTACGACCGTGCGTACGTACAGCCCCAAGCCCGGCGACGTCCAGCGTCAGTGGCACGTCATCGACGCGACCGACGTCGTGCTCGGCCGCCTGGCCTCCCAGGCCGCCAACCTCCTCCGGGGCAAGCACAAGGCGATCTACGCGCCGCACGTTGACACTGGTGACTTCGTCATCATCATCAACGCCGACAAGGTGCACCTGTCCGGTAACAAGAAGACCCAGAAGCTGGCCTACCGCCACTCGGGCTTCCCGGGCGGTCTGCGCTCGGTGCGCTACGACGACCTGCTGGCGAACAACCCGGAGAAGGCCGTCGAGAAGGCCATCAAGGGCATGATCCCCAAGAACAGCCTGGGCCGCCAGATGCTCTCGAAGCTGAAGGTCTACTCGGGCGACCAGCACCCCCACGCTGCCCAGCAGCCGGTGCCGTTCGAGATCACCCAGGTCGCGCAGTAATTCGGCCACCAAGCCCCCCAACACTGAAAAGAGCTGAGGAACACCGTGGCCGAGACCACTGAAACCCTTGAGGTCGACTTCGACGAGGCCGTTGAGGCCGTCGAGGGCGAGTACACCTCCGAGGAGAGCTACACCTCCGAGTCGCTGGCCGGCCGCTTCGGCGAGGCCGTCCCCGGCGCCGGCCTGGGCCGTCGCAAGGAGGCGATCGCCCGCGTGCGCATCGTCCCCGGCACCGGCCAGTGGAAGATCAACGGTCGCACCCTCGAGGGTTACTTCCCCAACAAGGTGCACCAGCAGACCGTGAACGAGCCCTTCAAGCTCCTCGAGCTGGACGGCCGTTACGACGTCGTCGCCCGCATCAGCGGTGGCGGCGTCTCCGGCCAGGCCTACGCGCTGCGCCTCGGCGTCGCCCGTGCCCTGAACGAGGCCGACGTGGACAACAACCGCGGCGCGCTGAAGAAGGCCGGCTTCCTGACCCGTGACGCCCGCGCCGTCGAGCGCAAGAAGGCCGGTCTGAAGAAGGCCCGCAAGGCGCCGCAGTACAGCAAGCGCTAATCGCCTCCCCCGGGGGTGCGGTCCGCCCTGGCGGCGCACCCCCTGGTTGCGCGAAAAACCGTCGCCCCGGAGTACCTCGCGTACTCCGGGGCGACGTGTTCCCCGGCTACTGCGCGGCGGCCGGGATCATCGGTTTGGGTTCCGAGCAGTGGTGATGGAGGACGGGACAGTGGGACGACTCTTCGGTACGGACGGCGTGCGCGGGGTGGCCAACGAGGGCCTGACGGCGGAGCTGGCGCTCGGCCTGTCGGTCGCCGCGGCCCATGTGCTCGGCGAGGCCGGCGCCTTCGACGGCCACCGGCCGGTCGCGGTGGTCGGCCGTGACCCGCGCGCCTCGGGCGAGTTCCTGGAGGCCGCCGTCATCGCCGGTCTGGCGAGCGCCGGCGTCGACGTCCTGCGGGTCGGCGTCCTGCCCACCCCGGCCGTGGCGTACCTCACCGGCGCGCTCGGCGCCGACTTCGGCGTGATGCTGTCCGCCAGCCACAACGCCATGCCGGACAACGGCATCAAGTTCCTCGCCCGCGGCGGCCACAAGCTGGACGACCGCATCGAGGACGCGATCGAGACCCACTACCGCAAGCACACCCTCGGCGACGAGGACTGGAACCGTCCGACCGGCGCGGCCGTCGGCCGGGTGCGCGAGTACACCGAGGGCTTCGACAAGTACGTCGCCCACCTGATCGGCGTGCTGCCCAACCGCCTGGACGGCATCAAGGTCGTCATCGACGGCGCCCACGGCGCGGCCGCCTACGTCGCCCCCGAGGCCTTCGCCCGGGCCGGCGCCGAGGTGGTCCACACCCTGGGGGCCGAGCCCACCGGCCTCAACATCAACGACGGCGTCGGCTCCACCCACCTGGACCGGCTGCGCGTCGCCATGAAGGAGCACCGGGCCGACCTCGGCATCGCCCTGGACGGGGACGCCGACCGCTGCCTGGCCGCCGACGCCGAGGGCAACGAGGTGGACGGCGACCAGATCATCGCCATCCTCGCGATCGCCATGAAGGAGGCCGGCACCCTGCGCGGCAACACCGCTGTGGCCACCGTGATGTCCAACCTCGGCTTCAAGCTGGCGATGGAGCGCGAGGGCGTCGAGCTGGTGGAGACCGCCGTCGGCGACCGCTACGTGCTGGAGGCGATGAAGGAGCACGGCTTCGCGCTGGGCGGCGAGCAGTCCGGCCACGTGATCCTGCTGGACCACGCCACCACCGGTGACGGCACCCTGACCGGCCTGATGCTGGGCGCCCGGCTGGCCGCCACCAAGCAGCCGCTGGCCGACCTGGCCGCCGTGATGACCCGGCTGCCGCAGGTGCTGATCAACGTCAAGGGCGTCGACAAGTCCCGGGTGAGGACCAGCACCGAGCTGGCCGCCGCGGTCGCCGAGGCCGAGGCCGAGCTGGGCTCCACCGGCCGGGTGCTGCTGCGCCCGTCGGGCACCGAGCCGCTGGTCCGGGTGATGGTCGAGGCCGCCGACCCGGCACAGGCCGAGACGGTCGGGCAGCGCCTGGCCGAGGCCGTGCGCACCCACCTGGGCTGAGCCCCGGAGACACGGTGAAGGGCCCCCGCGCGCCGCGGGGGCCCTTCGTGTCGTGCGCTCCTCCGGAGGTGCCTCCCCGGGCGCGCCCCTCGGGGGGCGCTCGTCGGGGCGCGCTCTTCGGGACGCGCTCGTCGGGGGGCGCTCTTCGGGGTGGGCTCAGAGCTTGCGCAGCAGGGCCCGGCGGACCTTGTGGTCCTGGCCCTTCTGGAGGATCAGGGTGGCCCGGCCGCGGGTCGGCAGCACGTTCTCCAGCAGGTTGGGCTTGTTGATGGTGCGCCAGACCTGCCGGCCGTACTCCATCGCCTCCTCCTCCGGCACCTCGGTGAAGCGGCGGAAGTAGGAGTTCGGGTCCTGGAAGGCGGTCTGCCGCAGCTTGCGGAAGCGGTCCAGGTACCAGTGCTCGATGTCGTCGGTCCGGGCGTCGACGTAGATCGAGAAGTCGAAGTAGTCGGCCACCGCGAGGCGGGTGCGGCCGTCGCTGCCGGGCAGGGCCGGCTGGAGCACGTTCAGGCCCTCGACGATCAGGATGTCCGGGCGCTCCACGGTCAGCCGCTCGCCCTGCACGATGTCGTACACCAGGTGCGAGTAGACCGGCGCGCTGACCCGCTCCTTGCCCGCCTTCACGTCCGCGACGAAGCGCATCAGCGCCCGGCGGTCGTACGACTCCGGGAAGCCCTTGCGGGCCATCAGGCCGCGGCGGCGCAGCTCGGCGTTGGGGAGCAGGAAGCCGTCGGTGGTGACCAGTTCGACCCGGGGGTGCTCGGGCCAGCGGGCCAGCAGCGCCTGCAGCAGACGGGCGGTGGTGGACTTGCCGACCGCGACGGAGCCGGCCACGCCGATGATGAACGGGGTGCGGGTGCGCTCGGTGTCCGGGGTGTCCAGGAACGTGCCCAGCGTCCCGCGCAGCTCGTGCGTGGCGTGGATGTACAGGTTCAGCAGGCGCGACAGCGGCAGGTAGACGTCGCGGACCTCGTCCAGGTCGAGGGCGGTCCCGAGGCCGCGCAGCCGTTCCACCTCCTCGGCGGTCAGCGGCAGCGGCGTACGCTCGCGCAGCGCGCTCCACTCGGCCCGGCTGAGGTCCACGTAGGGGGACGGGGACGGGCCGGGCGTGGCGGCGCCCGGCGTACAGAGTTCGGTCAGCACATGCTCCATTGTGAGCCGTCGCGGCGTTCACGGTGGCTGTGGTGTCGGTCACGCAGTGTTCCCGCGCGGCGGGAAAACGGCCACAGAACCGCCCTTATGCTGGCACGCATGTGCGGAATTGTTGGATACGTGGGCGCTCAGACCGCCCTCGACGTAGTAATCGCAGGCTTGCAGCGACTGGAGTACCGGGGCTACGACTCGGCCGGTGTCGCGGTGCAGGTCCAGGACTCCGAAGGGCAGTGGAGCCTGGCCACCGACAAGCGGGCGGGCAAGCTCGCCAACCTGGAGAAGTCGCTCGCCGAGACCCCTCTGCCCGGCGGCACCACCGGCATCGGCCACACCCGCTGGGCCACCCACGGCGGCCCGACGGACGCCAACGCCCACCCTCACCTGGACGACCGCGAGCGGGTCGCGGTGGTGCACAACGGCATCATCGAGAACTTCGCCCAGCTGCGCGCCGAGATCGCCGAGCGCGGCCACACCCTCCGGTCCGAGACCGACACCGAGGTCGTCGCCCACCTGCTGGGCGAGGCCTACGCGGGCGACCTCGCCGAGGCCATGCGGGCGGTCTGCCGTCAGCTGGAGGGCGCCTTCACCCTGGTCGCCGTGCACGCGGACGCGCCGGACGTGGTCGTCGGCGCCCGCCGCAACTCGCCGCTGGTGGTCGGCCGCGGCGAGGGCGAGAACTTCCTCGCCTCGGACGTCGCCGCCTTCATCGCCCACACCCGTGAGGCGATCGAGCTGGGCCAGGACCAGGTGGTCGAGCTGCGCCGGGAGGGCGTGACCGTCACCAACTTCGACGGCACCCCGGCCGACGTGCGCGAGTACCACGTCGACTGGGACGCCTCCGCCGCCGAGAAGGGCGGCTACGACTACTTCATGCTCAAGGAGATCGCCGAGCAGCCGAAGGCGGTCGCCGACACCCTGCTCGGCCGGATCGGCACCGACGGCCGGCTGACCCTCGACGAGCTGCGGATCTCCGACGCCGACCTGCGCTCGGTCGACAAGGTCGTCATCGTGGCCTGCGGCACGGCCTTCCACGCCGGCATGATCGCCAAGTACGCGATCGAGCACTGGACCCGCATCCCCTGCGAGGTCGAGGTCGCCTCCGAGTTCCGCTACCGCGACCCGATCATGGGCCCGGGCACGCTGGTCATCGCCATCTCGCAGTCCGGCGAGACCATGGACACCCTGATGGCCCTGCGGCACGCCCGCGAGCAGGGCGCCAAGGTGCTGGCGATCTGCAACACCAACGGCTCCACCATCCCGCGCGAGTCGGACGCGGTGCTGTACACCCACGCCGGTCCGGAGGTCGCGGTCGCCTCGACCAAGGCGTTCCTGACCCAGCTGGTCGCCTGCTACCTGGTCGCCCTGTACCTGGGCCAGGTGCGCGGCACCAAGTGGGGCGACGAGATCTTCGCCGTCATCAAGGAGCTCGGCGACGCGCCGAAGCAGGTCGAGCAGGTCCTGGAGACCATGGAGCCGGTGCGCGAGCTGGCCCGCTCGCTGGCCGACGCCCGCTCGGTGCTGTTCCTCGGCCGCCACGTCGGCTTCCCGGTGGCCCTGGAGGGCGCGCTCAAGCTCAAGGAGCTGGCGTACATGCACGCCGAGGGCTTCGCGGCGGGCGAGCTCAAGCACGGCCCGATCGCGCTGATCGAGGAGGGGCTGCCGGTCGTGGTGGTCGTGCCCTCGCCGCGCGGGCGGTCGATCCTGCACGACAAGATCGTCTCCAACATCCAGGAGATCCGGGCCCGCGGCGCCCGCACGATCGTGATCGCCGAGGAGGGCGACGAGGCCGTCGTCCCGTACGCGGACCACCTGATCCGCATCCCGGCCACCCCGACCCTGCTCCAGCCGCTGGTCTCCACCGTCCCGCTCCAGGTCTTCGCCTGCGAGCTGGCCACGGCCAAGGGCCACGAGGTCGACCAGCCGCGCAACCTGGCGAAGTCGGTCACCGTCGAGTAGCCGCTCGGCCGTACGGCGCCCCTGCGGTGGCTGCGTCCTACCGCAGGGGCGCCGTGTCGAGTGCGAACGAAAACGGGGCGGGCAGGTCGATCGCCTTGCCGAACTCGACCTTGGTCTGGGTGATGTAGTCCTCGCCGTCGGGTTCAGTGAACAGGGTGATCATGCCTTCGCCGCGGTCGATCAGCAGGTAGCAGGGGATCCCCGCAGCGGCGTAGCCCCTGCGCTTGGGCTCGCGGTCCTTGTGCGGGTTGATCGACGTGATCTCGAAGACCAGCAAGACCCCTTCCGCAGAAGCCCACGAGTCGGCGTGCTCGAAATGGCCGACCGGGCTCAGAGTGCCGTCGGGGATGAACCGTCCTTTGGGCGTGATCAGTCCCTTGTTCCCGGACAGGTCGAACTCGGCCTCGGCCTTGCGCATGAACTGCCTGTTCAGCAGGGAGAACGCGGTCTCGTGTTCGCCGTCCGGCCGTGGTGTCACGACGATCTCCCCTTCGATGAACTCGGCCTTGCTTCCCAGCGGGGTGTCCAGCCCCAGAAACGCCTGGAGGAGGCTCTCCTCGCCCAGCGGGTGCTCGACTGCCGGCATGGCGACCATGGCCCTTCTCCCTCCTGCTGGTCTGTACCGAGCGACAAAGTAGGCGTACGGACCGGAGCCGGTGGGGGATCGAAGTGGGTGTCACTCGAAAGTGTGCCGCAGGCCCGGCTCCCGTGGGGCGGTGACGCGGGCTAGCGTCGGCGGTAGCCGACCGCTGAAGGAGTTCTCCCCATGCGTCATGCACACCCTGTGGAAACCGTCCGGGCCGCCGAGGCCGAGCTGATGGCGCGGCTGCCGGAGGGCACGCTGATGCAGCGGGCGGCGGCGGGGCTGGCCGCGACCTGTGCGCGGCTGCTGACCGGGCGTCGGGGGCGGGTGTACGGCAGTCGGGTGACGGTGCTCGCGGGCAGCGGGGACAACGGGGGTGACGCCCTGTACGCGGGGGCCGCGCTGGCCCGGCGCGGGGCGCGGGTGACGGCGGTGCTGCTGGTGCCGGAGAAGGCGCACCCGGGCGGGCTGGCCGCGCTGCGGGCCGCCCGTGGGCGGGTGACGGTGGAGCAGGAAGTCGGCCTGGCCGACTTCTCGCGCGCGGACCTGGTGCTGGACGGCATCGTCGGCATCGGCGGCCGGGGCGGGCTGCGCCCCGCGGCGGAGCCGTACGCGCGGGCGGCGCGACGCGGGGCGGTGGTCGCGGTGGACCTGCCGAGCGGGGTGGACGCCGACACCGGCGAGGTGCCGGGCGTGGCGCTGCGCGCGGACGTCACGGTCTGCTTCGGCACGTACAAGCCCGGTCTGCTGATCGACCCGGGGGCCTCGTACGCGGGCGCCGTGCAGCTGGTCGGCATCGGGCTGGAGCCGCCCGCCGCGGAGGTGACGGCGCTCCAGCACGCGGACGTGGCGGCGCTGCTGCCGGTGCCGGGCGCGGAGAGCGACAAGTACCGGCGCGGCGTGGTCGGGGTGGCGGCCGGCTCGGTGACCTACCCGGGGGCGGCGCTGCTCGCGGTGGCCGGGGCGCTGTACGGGGGCGCGGGCGCCGTCCGGTACGTGGGCACGGCGGCCGAGGAGGTGGTGCGGCGCTTCCCGGAGGTGCTGGTCACCGAGGGCGGTCCGGCCGGGGCCGGGCGGGTGCAGGCCTGGGTGGTCGGGCCGGGCGGCGGCGAGGGGGCGCGGCAGGCGCTGGCCGAGGCGCTGGCGAGCGACGTCCCGGTGCTGGTGGACGCGGACGGGCTGACCGAGCTGGGCCGGCTCGGCCCGGACGCGCTGGCCGGCCGCACCGCGCCCACCCTGCTCACCCCGCACACCGGCGAGGCCGCCCGGCTGCTCGCGGGCGCCGGGGGCGGCACGCCGCCGGCCGCCGCCGACCTGGCCGCGGCCCGGCTGGCCACCGCCCGCCGGCTGGCGGCCGACTACCGCGCGACGGTGCTGCTGAAGGGCTCCACCACGGTGGTCGCCGACCCGGGCGGGGCCGTCCGGGTGAACCCCACCGGCACCTCCTGGCTGGCCACGGCCGGCAGCGGCGACGTGCTGGCCGGGCTGGCCGGCTCCCTGCTGGCGGCCGGCCTCGCGCCGCTGGACGCCGCGTCGGCGGCCGCCTACCTGCACGGCCTGGCCGGCCGTGAGGCGGCGGGCGAGCCGGGCGCCCCGACGACGGCGCTCGCGGTGGCCGGCGCGCTGCCGGCGGTGTGGCGGGCGGTCCGGACGCCCTGACCGGGAAGGCCGGGAAGGCGCCCGGAGGGCCGGCAACCGGAACCGGACGGTCCGTCGAACGCGTCCGTGCAAGGGACGGACGAGCGGTTCGCCGCAGGTCGGCGCGGTGCGCGCGGCCCGGTCGTCGGCCGCCGCGCCGACGGGCCGTTCGGCGAGGACTCCGGGACGTCTGGGAGACTGACCCTGATGACAACTGCGAACACGATCGGCACAGCCACCCTCACCGACGGCGTACGGGCCGAGGCGACCATCGATCTCGCCGCCCTGCGCGGCAACCTCGCCGCGTTGCGCGAGCGCGTCGGCAGCACGGCGGTGATGCTCGCGGTCAAGGCGAACGCCTACGGCCACGGCGCGGTCGAGTGCGCCCGGGAGGCGGTCGCGAACGGGGTCGGCTGGCTCGGCTGCGCGACGCCGGACGAGGCGCTGGCCCTGCGGGCCGCGGGCATCCGCCCCGAGCAGGCCCGCATCCTGTGCTGGCTGTGGACGCCGGGCGGGCCGTGGCGCGAGGCGCTGCGCGCGGGCCTGGACATCTCGGTCAGCGGCCAGTGGGCGCTGGACGAGCTGCTGCCCGCCGTGCGCGAGACCGGCATCCCGGCCCGGGTGCACCTGAAGGCCGACACCGGCCTCGGCCGCAACGGCTGCCAGCCGCACGACTGGCCGCGGCTGGTGGCGGCCGCCCGCCGGGCCGAGGCGGAGGGGCTGCTGACGGTCGTCGGCGTCTGGTCGCACTTCGCCGCGGCGGACGAGCCCGGCCACCCGTCGATCCAGGCCCAGCTGGACTCCTACCGCGTCGCGCTGGCCACGGCCGAGGCCGCCGGGCTGCGCCCCGAGGTCCGGCACCTGGCGAACTCCCCGGCCACCCTGCTGCTGCCGGAGTCGCACTTCGACCTGGTCCGCACCGGCCTGGCCGCGTACGGGCTGTCGCCGGTGCCCGAGGTGGGCTCGCCGGCGGACTTCGGGCTGCGCCCGGTGATGGCGCTGACCGCGCGGCTGGCGCTGGTCAAGCACGTCCCCGGCGGGCACGGGGTCAGCTACGGCCACCACTACACGACGCCGGGCGAGACGACGCTGGGCCTGGTCCCGGTCGGCTACGGCGACGGCATCCCCCGGCACGCCAGCGGCACCGGCCCGGTGCAGATCGACGGCAAGTGGCGCACGGTGGCCGGACGGGTCGCGATGGACCAGTTCGTGGTGGACCTCGGCGGCGACGCCCCGGCGATCGGCGACGAGGTGCTGCTGTTCGGCAACGGCGAGCGCGGCGAGCCCACCGCCGAGGACTGGGCCCGCGCCTGCGGCACCGTCTCGTACGAGATCATCACCCGGATCGGTGCCCGGGTGCCCCGCCGCTACCTGGGCGGCAGCCACGCCGAGGTCCGGTCGGCATGACCGGGGGGCCGGCCGAGGGCAGTCCGGTCGCGGCGGTCGCCAGGGCGGCCGGTGCCGCCTCCGGGGTGAGCCGGGCGGGTGTGATCGGGATCTCGGTCGGCGTGCTGGCGGCCGGGGCGGCCGCGGGCGTCGCGATCGAGCGGCTGACCGTCGGCCGGGCGATGCGCCGCCGGGCCCGGGCCGAGCTGGACGCGAACGCCCCGTACGGCTCGCTGCGCGGGCGCCCGAGGACGGTGGCCGCGCCGGACGGCACCGAGCTGTACGTCGAGCTGGACGGCACCGGCTGGAGCGGGCCGGACGGCGGGACCGGTGCCGAGCCGCTGACCGTGGTGTTCTGCCACGGCTACTGCCTCAACCAGGACAGCTGGCACTTCCAGCGGGCCGCGCTGCGCGAGGGCCTGCGGCTGGTCTTCTGGGACCAGCGCAGCCACGGCCGCTCCGAGCGCTCCCGCTCGTACCTGGCGGGCGAGCCGGCCGGCATCGACCAGCTGGGCGGCGACCTCAAGGCGGTGATCGACGCCGTCGCGCCGACCGGGCCGCTGGTGCTGGTGGGCCACTCGATGGGCGGCATGACGGTGATGGCGCTGGCCGACCAGCACCCGGAGCTGTTCCGCGAGCGCGTCGCCGGGGTGGCGCTGATCGGCACCCTCGCCGGGGACTGGAACGAGGTCAGCCTCGGCCTGCCGAAGGCCGGCGCGAAGCTGTTCAAGAAGGTCGCGCCCGGGGTGGTGAAGCTGCTGGGCCGCCAGGTCGACCTGGTCGAGGCGACCAGGCGGCTGGGCTCGGACGTGGCCGCCGTGTTCTACCGGAGGTTCTCCTTCGGCGGCCGGGACGTCGACCCCGGTGTGGTGCGCTTCGCCGAGCAGCTGCTGGACGCCACCCCGATCGACGTGGTCGCCGAGTTCTACCCGGTGTTCGGCGCGCACGAGAAGTACGGGGCGCTGGACGCCCTGCGCGGCCTGCCCGCGCTGGTGCTGGCCGGGACGAAGGACCTGCTGACGCCCTCGACGCACAGCGAGGCGATGGCCGAGCGGCTGCCCGGCGCGGAGCTGGTGCTGGCCGAGGGCGCCGGGCACCTGGTGATGCTGGAGTGCCCGGAGCTGGTCGACCACGAGCTGGCCCGGCTGCTGCGCCGGGCCGCCGGCTTCGCCGGGGCCGCGCCGCTGCCCGCGGCCGTCCTCGACCTGGCCGGGGAGCGGACCGCGGAGACCGTCGTCGACCCCGCCTGAGGCCCGGGTGCCCGCCCGGAGGGCCCACCCGCCGCGCGGGTGCCCGCCGATGTGGCACGGTAGCGGTGGCGGCCGGTGGTCGGCGCGCCGTACGGACCGAAGGGCAAGACACGCGCATGGGCTCGCACGCCACTCTCACCGTCCCCACCCCGGAGCGGATGGGCCGGCTCGGCCGGGAGCTGGCCGCGCTGCTGCGGCCGGGTGACCTGGTGCTGCTCTCCGGCGAGCTGGGGGCGGGGAAGACCACGCTGACCCGGGGCCTGGGGGAGGGGCTGCAGGTCCGCGGGGCGGTGACCTCGCCGACCTTCGTGATCGCCCGGGTGCACCCCTCGCTGGTCGGCGGCCCGGCGCTGGTGCACGTGGACGCGTACCGGCTGGGCGGGGACCTGGACGAGATGGAGGACCTCGACCTGGACGTCTCGCTGCCCGAGTCGGTGGTCGTGGTCGAGTGGGGCGAGGGCAAGGTCGAGCGGCTGTCCGAGGACCGGCTGGAGGTCCGGATCGAGCGCGCCATCGGCGGCACCGAGGGCGGGGACGACCAGGACCCGCGCCGGGTGGTGCTGACCGGCATCGGCCCGCGCTGGGCGGACGCGGCGCTGGCGGAACTCGGATAGCCGGGAGGGCGCCGACGACCCGCCGACGGGGCTCCGACGACTCGCCGACATCTTGCCGACAGACTGTCGGCAAGATGTTGCGGCCGGGGTGCCGGGCGTGGTGGGATGGGTGCTGCGGTTAGGTCTGCCTAACTAGGGAGGCGCCATGTCGAGCACCACCCCCGCCCCGCAGCGCGCGGTCACCGCCGCCGGGGCCGGAGAGTCCGCCCGTCGCGTTCCGGGAGAGCCGATGCGGGCGCTGCTGGCCGCCTGCGCGGCCGCCGAGGCGGTGTCCACACCGCCCGGACCGCGCCCCCGGCAGGACGGACCGCGGCCCGGACACGACGAACGGCCCGAGGCGCGGACGCCCCGGGCCGCCTGAGGCCGCTCCTCCCGAAACCGAACCCGAATTCGAACCCGAATCCGGGCCGCCCGGTCCCGTCCGGGCTCAGGCGATCACGACCACCTTGGTGTCCTTCGGCGCGAAGTCCCAGAGCAACTGCCCCTCGGCGCGGCCGCTGCGGATGCCGCCGGTCTTGGCGCTCGGGTCGGTGGTCGGCGTCGCGCCGTCCACCGCCGCGCTGAAGCCGAACACCACGCCGTTCTGCTGCGCGAAGCGCACCACGTGCTCGATCTGCTTGCCGTCCGTCCCGGTGGTGGTCGGGGTGCGGCTGTACACCGCGTAGCTGCCCGGGGCCGGCTCGACCGAGCCCGGGGTGACCGGGAAGGCGGCCGCGACCTGCGGGCTCTTCTTCGGGTCGACCAGCCAGACGTAGTGGCTGCCGACCGAGTACACCACCCGGGTGCCGGTGCCCGAGGTGGCCGGCAGCGGGGGGACGGTCGGGGTGGCCGCGGCGGTGGGCGCCGCGGCGGTGGCCGTGCCGGTCGCCGTGGTGGTGGCGGTGGGCTTGGGGCCGCCGGCCCGGTCCTGGGCGCCGTTGGCCTGGAAGGCCAGCAGGCTCACCACCGCCAGGGCCCCCAGGGTCAACCCCGTGACCACCACTCCAGGACCCATCTTCGCCACGTTGCCGCTCCCGCCGCCGTCCCTTTACGTACGGCCCCATCGTGCCAGGTTCATCCGCGCGGGTCGCAGTGCCTCGGATCTGTGTTCCCGCCTGGTACACCCTGCCGATCGGCCGGTCGGCCCAACGTCGGTCTAACCTTGACCCGTGCTGCTGCTCGCGTTCGACACCGCTACCCCCGCCGTCACCGCCGCCGTCCACGACGGCACGGCCGTCCTCGCCGAGACCCACCAGGTCGACGCCAGGCGCCACGGCGAACTGCTGCTGCCCGCGATCGACCAGGTGCTGCGGGCCGCCGGGGTGGACAAGCACCGGCTGACCGGCATCGCGGTCGGCGTCGGCCCCGGCCCGTACACCGGCCTGCGGGTCGGCCTGGTGACCGCCGCCGCGCTCGGCCACGCCCTCGGGCTGCCGGTGCACGGCGTCTGCACGCTGGACGCGATCGCCTTCCAGGCCCGCGCCGAGGGCCTGGCCGGGCAGCCGTTCACGGCCGCCACCGACGCGCGCCGCAAGGAGGTCTACTGGGCCTCGTACGACGCCGAGGGCCGCCGCACCGAGGGCCCCGCCGTGGACCGCCCGGCCGAGCTGACCCCGCAGCCGCGCTCCGTCGGCGCCGGCGCGCTGCTCTACCCCGACGCCTTCCCGGGCGCGCACGGCCCCGAGCACGTCTCGGCCGGCGCCCTGGCCGGCTTCGCCGCCGCCGAGCTGGCCGCCGGGCGCGAGCTGCTGCCCAACCACCCGCTGTACCTGCGCCGCCCGGACGCCCAGGTCCCCGCGGCCTACAAGAACGTTCTGGGAGGCAAGGCGGTGCTCCCGGCGTGAACCACGGCACCACCCTGCGCCCGATGCGCTGGTGGGACATCGCGCCGGTGCTGGAGCTGGAGCTGCGGCTCTTCCCCGAGGACGCCTGGTCCGCCGGGATGTTCTGGTCCGAACTGGCCGAGTCCCACCCCGGCGGCACCCGCCACTACACCGTCGCGGCCGCCCCGGACGGCAGGATCGTCGGCTACGCCGGACTGATGGCGATCGCCGGCGAGGGCGACGTCCAGACCATCGCCGTCGACGAGCGCCACCAGGGCGCCGGCCTCGGCACGGCGCTGCTCACCGACCTGATCCGGGAGGCCGCCCGGCGCGAGTGCGCCGAGCTGCTGCTGGAGGTGCGGGTGGACAACCCGCGCGCCCAGCGGCTGTACGAGCGCCACGGCTTCGAACCGGTGGGCATCCGGCGCGGCTACTACCAGCCCGCCAACGTCGACGCGCTGGTGATGCGCCTCGACCACCCGAGCACTGACAGCACTGACCCGAAGGACATTGAGGACACCCGCCATGGCTGACGAACCGCTCGTCCTCGGCATCGAGACCTCCTGCGACGAGACCGGCGTCGGCATCGTGCGCGGCACCACGCTGCTGGCCGACGCGGTCGCCTCCAGCGTCAACGACCACGCCCGCTTCGGCGGCGTCGTCCCGGAGATCGCCAGCCGCGCGCACCTGGAGGCGATGGTCCCGACCATCCAGCGCGCCCTGGACACCGCCGGGATCAAGGCGAGCGACCTGGACGGCATCGCCGTCACCGCAGGCCCCGGCCTGGCCGGCGCGCTGCTGGTCGGCGTCAGCGCCGCGAAGGCGTACGCCTGGGCGCTGGACAAGCCGCTGTACGGGGTCAACCACCTCGCCTCGCACATCTGCGTCGACCAGCTGGAGCACGGCCGGCTGCCCTCGCCGACGATGGCCCTGCTGGTCTCCGGCGGGCACTCCTCGCTGCTGCTCAGCGAGGACATCACCAGCGACGTCCGCCCGCTCGGCGCGACCATCGACGACGCGGCCGGCGAGGCATTCGACAAGGTCGCCCGGGTGCTCGGCCTCGGCTTCCCCGGCGGCCCGATCGTCGACCGCACGGCCCGCGAGGGCGACCCGAAGGCGATCGCCTTCCCGCGCGGGCTGAGCGGCCGCAACGACCCGGCGTACGACTTCTCCTTCTCCGGCCTGAAGACCGCCGTCGCCCGCTGGGTGGAGGCCAAGCGCCGGGCCGGCGAGGAGGTGCCGGTCGCCGACGTGGCGGCGTCCTTCCAGGAGGCGGTCACCGACGTGCTCACCCGCAAGGCCGTCAAGGCGTGCAAGGACAACGGCGTCGACCACCTGATGATCGGCGGCGGCGTGGCGGCCAACTCGCGGCTGCGCGAGATGGCCCAGCAGCGCTGCGACCGGGCCGGCATCCGGCTGCGGGTGCCCCGGCCGGGCCTGTGCACCGACAACGGCGCGATGGTCGCGGCACTGGGCGCCGAGATGGTGTGGCGCGACCGCACGCCGTCCGCCCTCGACCTGTCGGCGGACTCCTCGCTGCCGGTGACCGAGACCCACGTGCCCCACACGGACTTCCACGGCCAGGCCTACGACGCCCTCGGCGGCGGCGCGGCATGACCGTCGCCGCGATGTGGGAGGCCCGGGCGGCGACCGGCCGGGGCGACGAACTCGCCGCCTGGGTACGGGAGTCGGTGCTGCCCGCGGTCCGCGGCTCGGCCGGGCTGGAGCGCCTCGAACTGCTCTCCGCCCCGGACGAGCGGGTGCTGCTGATCACCTGGTGGAACGGTGAGCCGGTGCCCGTCGCCGACCCGCCGGCCGGGCTGCTCGGCCGTCCGGTGCACCGCTGGTCCTTCACCAGCGAGCACGTCGAGTAGCCCCTGGCCGGGAACCGCCGCGGCGGTCGGTACCGTGCATAGCTGAGAGAAGGCTGGACGGGAACCGGGAGCGCGCAGCGGTGATCAGGCGGAGCAGGACCAGGACGTACGGGGTGGGGGCGCTGGCCCTGCTGGCCTTCGCCACCGCGTGCGGGGACAACGGGGGCGGTGGCGGTGCCGCTCCCGCCGCCACGACGGCGGCGGCCACGCCCCGGCCCACCGGCGCCGCGCCGACCAGCGCGTCCGCGCCCCCTTCGGCGGGCGCCCCGGCGGGCGCGGACGCGGCGGCCTGGGCCAAGTGGAACCTCACCCCGCTCGCCCCCGCCCCGGCGCCGCCCGCCGACAAGCCGATCAAGCTCGAACGGACCGGCCCCGTACCGGTGTTCAGCGATGTGAAGACCAGCGACAAGGTCGTCTTCATCACCATCGACGACGGCGCCGAGAAGGACCCGAAGTTCGTCGAGATGCTCACCGACCTCAAGGTGCCGATCTCGATGTTCCTGACGAAGGACATCGTCAAGAACGACTACGGCTACTTCAAGCCGCTCCAGGCGCTGGGCAACCACATCCAGAACCACACCGTGGACCACCCGGTGATGAGCAAGCTGTCGGCCGACAAGCAGAAGGCCGAGATCTGCGACGACCAGGCCGCGCTCACCCAGCAGTACGGCACCGCCCCGCTGCTGTTCCGCCCGCCGTTCGGCGACGGCGCCAACACCCCGATGCTCAACACCTCGGTGCAGCAGTGCGGCCCGCGCGCGATCGTGCTCTGGCGCGAGTCGATGCAGATCCACGACATGCAGTACCAGGCCGCGGACAAGAAGCTGAAGCCCGGCGACATCGTCCTGGCGCACTTCCGCGGCCCCAAGGAGCTCAAGGGCGCCACGATGACCCAGATGTTCGGCGACCTGCTGGCCCGGATCCAGGAGCAGGGCTTCTCGGTGGCCCGGCTGGAGGACTACATCCAGGCGCCCGCCTCGTAGCCCCGTCCCGGTCCTGGGGCCGCCGCGTCGGGGGTCAGACCGGCTGCCCCAGCATCATCAGCGGCCCGTTGTCGGTGCGGCTGAGGATCACCGTGACGGTGTTCGGCCCGGAGGGCTTGAGCTGGCGGCGCAGCTCCTCCGGGGTGATCGCCATCCCGCGCTTCTTGATCACCACCGTGCCGACCGCCCGCTCGCGCAGCAGCGCCTTCAGCTTCTTGATGTTGAACGGCAGCACGTCGGTGAGCTCGAAGGCGTGCGCGTACGGCGTCGCGACCAGCTCGTCCGAGGTCAGGTAGGCGATCTTCGGGTCGATCAGCCGGCCGCCCACCTGCCCGGCCACCTCGGCCACCAGGTGGGCCCGGATCACCGCGCCGTCCGGCTCGTACAGGTAGCGCCCGACCGGGCCGGCCGGCGGGTCGGGCAGGTCGCCGCCGGTCAGGCTGGCGCCGTGCGGCAGCAGGGTGGCGCGGTGCGGGCTGGTGGCCCTGGTGCCGAACCAGAGCACCGCCTCCTTGACGTCGCCGTGGTCCGAGACCCACTCGGCCTCGGCGTCCTCCGGCACGGCCTCGTGCGGGATGCCCGGCGCGACCTTCAGCGCGCCGATCGGGGTCCGCCGGCCGGCCTCGATCGCCCAGGAGAGCGGCGGGGCGTACGCCTCCGGGTCGAACACCCGGCCGCGCGCGGTGCGCCGGGCCGGGTCGGTGAACACCGCGTCGTAGCCGGCGACGTCCACCTCGGCGACGTCCGCGCAGCGCACCTCGACCAGGTCGGCCAGGCCCAGCGCGGCCGCGTTGGCCGCGGTGGCGGCGCAGGCCGCCGGGTCCCTGTCGACGGCCAGCACCTCGATGCCGGCCCGGGCCAGCGCCAGCACGTCCCCGCCGATGCCGCAGCACAGGTCCGCCAGCCGCCGTACGCCCAGGTCGGCGAACCGCCGGGCCCGCCACTCGGCCACGCTGCGCCGGGTGGACTGCTCGACCCCGTTGGGCGTGAAGTACATCAGGTCGGCGTCCGCCCCGAACTTCGCCCGCGCCCGCTGCCGCAGCCGCGCCTGCCCGAACGCGGCCGACACCAGCTCCGCCGGGTGCTCCCGCCGCAGGCGGGTCGCCAGCGCGAGCTCCTCCTCGGGGGTGAACTCGCGCAGCTCGGCGAGCAGGGCCTGGCCCTCGGGGGTCAGCAGCGGCTGGAGGTTCTCGGTGTCCACGGGGCCATTCTCGCGGGTCGGCCGGGTGGCCGGTCGGCCGGAGCGGCCGCGCGGCGTTCACCGGCCGATGACGGGGACGTCGGAGGTCAGCCAGAACACCAGCGGCATCAGCGGCGCGGCCGCCAGCGCGGCGTACGGGGTGATCCGGTACCCGAGCCGCCGGGTGCCCCGGCCGGTCAGTGCCAGCAGGACGAGCATCACCACGACGCCGAAGACGTCCAGGGCCTCCACCCCGGGGCCGTACAGGGCGAGCAGCTTCAGCCAGTTGAGCACGAACGACCCGACGGACGCCGCCGCGACGGCCCCGGCGACCACCACCGCGGCGAGCACCAGGTCCGGCGCCCAGTGGACCGGCGGCCGCCCGGGCGCGCCGTGGGGCCGGCTCACCGGAGCCACCCCGCGCCGGCGAGGGCGGTCAGCAGGGCGGGGCTGACCGCGGCGGCGACCGGGGTGATCCGGTAGCCCCGCCGGTGGGTGTACCGGGCCACCGCCACGACCGGGACGAGCAGCAGCGCGGTCGCGGCGCCCCGGGCCGCCCAGCCGCCGATCGCGGGGTGGGCCTCCAGCGCGAGCGCGGCCAGGAAGGCCGCGATCCAGCCGAACCCCAGCAGCGAGGCGGCCCCCAGGACCGTCAGCAGCGCGAGCAGCAGGTCCGTCGGACGGCCGACCGGGCGCAGCGGGTCGGCGAGCGGCAGCCGGTTCACCGCCACAGCACGCCCGAGGAGAGGACCGCCGGCAGCGCGAACGGGGCGAGCCCGGCGGCGACCGGGAGGAGCCGGTAGCCGGACCGCCGGCTGCGGAAGGCCACCACGAGGCCCGCCGCCAGGGCGACCACCGGGGCGGCCAGCATCCCGATGCCCAAGAAGGCCCACCCGCGCCCGTCCCCGTCGTCCCCGTAGCCGGGGATGTTGCCGAGGCAGGCGACGAGGAGGAAGGCGACGAACGGCAGCACGGCCCCCAGCAGGGGCAGCGACAGCAGGGCGAGGGCGGCGTCCTTGGGCCGGGACGGGCCGATGCGCACCGGGATCGAGGTCATGGCAGGAGTCTGGCGGGGCCGGGCCCGGTCGTACATGAGTACGGCTACTCATTCGCGAACCGGGGACTTCCGGGACTCGCCGTTGGCACTCTGGTTGACTGAGTGCTAACACGGCCCTATGGTCATCCTTGGCACTCACCACTAGGGGAGTGCTAACGCGACGACGTGTGTCTGACCCCCGCGACGGCAGGCCCGCAGGATCGCCCCTACCCGTTAGAAAACCCCGTAATCTCCGAAGGGGAGCTCGGACGTGACCACCAGCAGCAAGGTTGCCATCAAGCCGCTCGAGGACCGCATCGTGGTCCAGCCGCTCGACGCCGAGACCACCACGGCCTCCGGCCTGGTTATCCCGGACACCGCCAAGGAGAAGCCCCAGGAGGGCGTCGTCCTGGCCGTCGGCCCGGGCCGCTTCGAGGACGGTCAGCGTCTGCCGCTCGACCTCGCCGTCGGCGACATCGTCCTGTACTCGAAGTACGGCGGCACCGAGGTGAAGTACAAGGGCGAGGAGTACCTCGTCCTCTCGGCCCGCGACGTTCTCGCGGTCATCGAGAAGTAAGACGTACCGACCCGCCCCGGATCCGTGTCCCAGTGACAGGGGCCCGGGGCGTGGTTGTTGGTTCACGTAGTTCGGCGGCCGGTGGGCCGGCCGCAGCCCCGAGGGAATAGGGAACATGGCGAAGATCCTGCAGTTCGACGAGGACGCCCGCCGCTCGCTGGAGCGCGGTGTCAACAAGCTGGCCGACACCGTCAAGGTGACCATCGGCCCCAAGGGCCGCAACGTCGTCATCGACAAGAAGTTCGGCGCCCCGACCATCACCAACGACGGTGTCACCATCGCCCGCGAGGTCGAGCTGGACGACCCGTACGAGAACCTTGGCGCGCAGCTCGTCAAGGAGGTCGCCACCAAGACCAACGACGTCGCGGGTGACGGCACCACGACCGCCACCGTGCTGGCCCAGGCCCTGGTCAACGAGGGTCTGCGCAACGTCGCCGCCGGTGCCGGCCCGGCCGCCCTGAAGAAGGGCATCGACAAGGCCGTCGCCGCGGTCTCCGAGCACCTGCTGTCCGTCGCCCGCGAGATCGAGGGCAAGGACGACGTCGCCGCCGTCGCCTCCCTCTCCGCGCAGGACACCCAGGTCGGCGAGCTGATCGCCGAGGCGATCGACAAGGTCGGCAAGGACGGTGTCATCACCGTCGAGGAGTCGAACACCTTCGGCGTGGAGCTGGACTTCACCGAGGGCATGCAGTTCGACAAGGGCTACCTGTCGCCGTACTTCGTCACCGACGCCGAGCGCCAGGAAGCGGTCCTCGAGGACCCGTACATCCTGATCAACCAGGGCAAGATCTCCTCGATCCAGGAGCTGCTGCCGCTGCTGGAGAAGATCCTCCAGGGCGGTGCCTCCAAGCCGCTGCTGATCATCGCCGAGGACGTCGACGGCGAGGCGCTGTCGACCCTGGTCGTGAACAAGATCCGTGGCACCTTCAACGCCGTCGCCGTCAAGGCCCCGGGCTTCGGCGACCGCCGCAAGGCGATCCTCGGCGACCTGGCCGTCCTGACCGGTGGCCAGGTCATCTCCGAGGAGGTCGGCCTCAAGCTCGACCAGGTCGGCCTGGACGTGCTGGGCACCGCCCGCCGCGTGACCATCACCAAGGACGAGACCACGGTCGTCGACGGTGCCGGTGACTCCGAGGCCGTCGCCGGCCGCGTCGCCCAGATCAAGGGCGAGATCGCCGCGACCGACTCCGACTGGGACCGCGAGAAGCTGCAGGAGCGCCTGGCCAAGCTGGCCGGCGGCGTCTGCGTCATCAAGGTCGGCGCCGCCACCGAGGTGGAGCTGAAGGAGCGCAAGCACCGCCTGGAGGACGCCATCTCGGCGACCCGCGCCGCGGTCGAGGAGGGCATCGTCGCCGGCGGTGGCGCCTCCCTGGTCCACGCCGCCAAGGTGCTGGACGAGGGCCTGGGCCTGTCGGGTGACGAGGCCACCGGTGTCGCCGTGGTCCGCAAGGCGCTGCACGAGCCGCTGCGCTGGATCGCCCAGAACGCCGGCCTGGAGGGCTACGTCATCACCTCCAAGGTCGCCGAGCTGGAGATCGGCCAGGGCTACAACGCCGCCACCGGCGAGTACGGCGACCTGGTGAAGGCCGGCGTCATCGACCCGGTCAAGGTCACCCGCTCCGCCCTGGAGAACGCCGCCTCGATCGCCTCCCTGCTTCTCACCACCGAGACCCTCGTGGTGGAGAAGAAGGAGGAGGAGGCCGACAACGGTCACGGCCACGGCCACGGCCACTCGCACTGAGGCTCCGACGCCTGACCGGAGGCCCGGTCCGCTCCCCCGGGGGGCGGGCCGGGCCTCCGGCGTTCCGTCCGCGGTTCCGCTTGAGGCTTCAACTATCAGTAGAATTTTGCAGAATGCAAAGATTGCCTTATAACTAAGGCATGATCGAGGCCCGCCATCTGCGCGTTCTGCGTGCCGTCGCCCGCACCGGCTCCTTCTCCGCCGCCGCCCGCGAGCTGGGGTGTACGCAGCCCGCCATCAGTCAGCAGATGAAGGCCCTGGAGAAGTCGGTGGACACCCCGCTGGTGGTCCGCTCGGGCCGCGGGATGCAGCTCAGCGAGGCCGGCCGGGTCCTGCTCAAGCATGCCACCGGCATCCTGGCCGGGCTCTCCGCCGCCGAGGAGGAGGTGGCCGCGATCGCCGGGCTGCGGGCCGGACGGGTGCGGCTGGTCTCCTTCCCGACCGCGAGCTCCACCCTGGTGCCGCCCGCGGTCGCCCGCCTGCGGGACAGCCATCCGGGGGTGCGCGTGTCGCTGGTCGAGGCCGAGCCGCCGGAGTCGCTGGCGATGCTGCGCGGCGGCGAGTGCGAGATCGCGCTGGCCTTCCGCTACCCGCAGTCCGACGGCGCCGTCGCGCTTCCGGCGCCCGCTCACGGCACGCCGCGCGAGGCCCGGGCCGAGGCCAACCTGGAGGCGCAGCAGCTGACCGCCGGGACCGACTGGTCCGACCTGGTGGTCACCCCGCTGCTGGACGACCCGCTGGTGGGCGTGCTGCCGGCCGGCCATCCGCTGGCCGGGCGGGGCGGGGCGGTGGGGCTGGCCGAGCTGGCGGAGGAGCAGTGGATCGCCGGCTGCCCGCAGTGCCGGGGGCACCTGGTGGAGCTGTGCACCGGGGCGGGCTTCGAGCCGCGGATCGACTTCGCGACGGACGACTACCCGGCGGTGGTCGGCCTGGTGGCGGCCGGTCTCGGGGTGGCGGTGCTGCCCCGGCTGGCGCTGCGGTCGGTGCGTCCTGACGGCGTGTCGACGGTGCCGGTACGGACGGCCTCCGGGGCGCCCGCGGTGCGCCAGGTGGTCGCGCTGACCCTCCCGGACCTGGCCGAGGTGCCGGCCGTGGCGCTGATGCTGGAGCGGCTGGCGGGGGCGGCCGCCGACCGCTGACGGTGGGTGACGGGGCTGCCGGGGTCCGGTACGTACGGTGAGCCAGAAGACTGAAGCGCCGCGAAGAAACGTTTCTTCACGGCGCTCAAGGAGACGGGTCTACCGCTGGGCGACCGCCGGCGGGGCCAGCGGAACCTCGACCAGTCGGTGCCGCGAGCGCCCCAGCATCTCCTCGCGTTCGTCCTCGGTCATCCCGCCCCACACGCCGTACGGCTCGCGGACCGCCAGCGCGTGCGCCGCGCACTCGGCGATCACCGGGCAGCGCATGCAGACCTCCTTGGCGCTGGCCTCGCGCGAACTGCGCGCCGCCCCGCGCTCGCCCTCGGGGTGGAAGAAGAGCGAGCTGTCCACGCCACGGCAGGCTGCGGAGAGCTGCCAGTCCCAGAGGTCCGCGTTGGGACCGGGGAGGCGGGAGAAATCTGCCATGGCTCATTCCCTTCAGAGGCTGTCGGCCGTCGGCCGGGCGTTCGGCGGGGCTGCTGCCGAGCGGTGCGGCGGGGCTTCGATGCACTGGTGTGGACACCTGGAAATATGACTTAAGGCAACTCCATGGACAAGTCACCCACACACTGGCACAACAGTCAATGACCATACGAAAGCTATAAAAACGGGCATAGTGGGCAAGGGGCTCCAGCGGGCGCGGACGTGGCAATCGGGTGGTCGACGGGCGCGCGGGGTGCCGAATCGATGTGCGGGTCGTACGCCGACCGCGCGCGAGCTGCGCAAAAGAGCGGCGTGTGCACCGCGATGCGGCTGATCGGTAATGGGTTGGCCACGTACAGTGGTGGAGATGGCCCCGAAGGCCGTAACTCATTCGAGTGACGGTCGTTGGAAGTGCGGAGGCGGTTAGCGGGCGCCGGACGTCGGGAACGATCGCGGGCAGGTTGGGGCGATCACCGCGGAGTCCGTCGCCGATCGGCCGTGTCGTAGAGGTTCGTACCAGCCAGGAGGCTCAACGTGACGCGGATCAGCTGCGGAGGACGACGGTCATGACTTCCGTTCTCGTTTGCGACGATTCCCCGCTCGCCCGCGAGGCGCTTCGCCGCGCGGTCGCGACCGTACCCGGTGTGGACCGGGTCACCACCGCGACGAACGGGGAGGAGGTCCTCCGCCGCTGGGTGGCCGACCGCTCCGATCTCGTTCTGATGGACGTCCGGATGCCCGGCCTCGGCGGGGTCGAGACGGTCCGGCGGCTGCTGTCCGCCGACCCGGGCGCGCGGATCATCATGCTCACCGTCGCCGAGGACCTCGACGGGGTCGCGCTCGCGGTGGCCGCGGGCGCCCGCGGGTACCTGCACAAGGACGCCTCGCGCGCCGAGCTGCGGGCCACCGTCACCCAGGCCCTCGCCGACCCGACCTGGCGGCTCGCTCCCCGCCGGCTGCGCAGCCCCGACATGGGCGCGGCGCCCACCCTGACGGCGCGTGAGATCCAGGTGCTGGAGGGCATGAGCCACGGCCGCAGCAACGCCGAGATCGGCCGCGAGCTGTTCCTTTCCGAGGACACCGTGAAGACCCACGCCCGACGGCTGTTCAAGAAGCTCGGGGCCTCCGACCGGGCGCACGCGGTGGCGCTGGGCTTCCGCTGGGGCCTGGTCCGCTGACCACCGGCGGCGCCGCCGGTTGCGGCGTGCCGCCGGAGGTTCCCGGAGCGGGCGCCGCACGGGCGTGTGACGTTACGGTCCCGAGGTTGCACCATGGAGGAGTGGAGCACCTCGGGGACCAGCGGACAGGCACTGCGGCGAACCACGCAGCCGCAGGACACTCGGCGGACGGCGCGACGGACGGGACCGCCGACGGCGGCGGGGCGGGAGGCGGCACGGTGCAGGAGGGGCCGGTGGTGCGCGGGACGCCGGACGGTGCCGCAGCGCATAACGTTCCGGTGCACAACTCCGGACGCGGTGCCGCGTTTTCCCGCTCGACCAGGCACCATGGACCGATGCGCGACGACGTCGCCGGTGCGACCGGCCAGGCGGACCCGGTGGAGGCCGAGCCCTCCGGTCCGGGCCACGGTCCGTCGTACGCCGAACCCGGCGGTTCCGCCGGTGGGACCGGGCCGGGCCGCCGGCCGGTGCTCGGCACGGGCGGCTCGCCGCTGGTGGGCGAACTGGTCGCGGCCGCGGTGCGCGGCGAGAACCCGGCGATCGACGCGCTGCTCGCCTACGTCCACCCGCTGGCACTGCGGTACTGCCGCGCCAAGCTGGTCCGGCTGCCCGGCGGGGCCCGCCACCACGTGGACGACGTCGCGCAGGAGGTCTGCGTGGCGGTGCTCTGCGCACTGCCCCGGTACAAGGACCAGGGGCGCCCGTTCGAGGCCTTCGTGTACGGGATCGCCGCGCACAAGATCGCCGATCTCCAGCGGGCCGCGATGCGCGGGCCCGGCTCGACCGTCGTGCCGCAGGACGACCTGCCGGAGGTGCCGGACGAGGCGCTCGGCCCGGAGGAGCAGGCGCTGCTGAGCAGCGACGCGGCCTGGGCGAAGGAGCTGCTCTCCAACCTGCCGGCCCGTCAGCGCGAGCTGGTGCTGCTGCGGGTGGCCGCCGGGCTGTCGGCGGAGGAGACCGGCGAGGTGCTCGGGATGTCACCGGGTGCCGTCCGGGTGGCCCAGCACCGGGCGCTCAGCCGGCTGCGGGCGCTCGCGGAGGAGTCCTCCTGACCACTCCTCCCGTTGCGTGCCGTTTCCGCCGGTTGCGGGCGGAATGATCCACGGGGCGGGGTTGTTGTCAAGGGCACACGAGGACACATTCGCGGTGCCAGTACCATGGGGTATCGGCGCCTGGGCGGGTTGCCAAAGTTTGACGGGTGCGCGCGGGGTCCCCTTGGAGGATCCTCCTATTCGTACCCGGCTTCGGCGGTCTGCGCGAGTGAGCGATGAATGCGCCCCCACCCTCAGGGCGTGAGCGGATTAGGCCGGCCACGGAAGGTACCCCCCAAATGTCTTACAACGCCGCAGGCGTACCCGAGAAGTTCGCCATGCTCGGGCTCACGTACGACGACGTCCTGCTGCTGCCCGGGGCCTCCGAGGTGCTGCCGAACCAGGTGGACACCTCCTCCCGGGTCTCCCGGAACGTGCGCGTCAACATCCCGCTGCTGTCCGCGGCGATGGACAAGGTCACCGAGTCGCGCATGGCCATCGCGATGGCCCGCCAGGGCGGCGTCGGCGTGCTGCACCGCAACCTCTCGGTCGAGGACCAGGCCAACCAGGTCGACCTGGTGAAGCGGTCCGAGTCCGGCATGGTCACCGACCCGATCACGGTCGGCCCGGAGACCACCCTGGGCGAGGCCGACGCGCTGTGCGCCAAGTTCCGCATCTCCGGCGTGCCGATCGCCGACGAGGCGGGCAAGCTGCTCGGCATCGTCACCAACCGCGACATGGCCTTCGAGTCGGACCGCACCCGCCAGGTCCGCGAGATCATGACCCCGATGCCGCTGATCACCGGCAAGGTCGGCATCTCCGGCGTGGACGCGATGGCCCTGCTGCGCCGCCACAAGATCGAGAAGCTGCCGCTGGTCGACGACGAGGGCCGGATCAAGGGCCTGATCACCGTCAAGGACTTCGTCAAGGCCGAGCAGTACCCGAACGCCGCCAAGGACGCCGAGGGCCGGCTGCTGGTCGGCGCCGCCGTCGGTGCCAGCGCCGAGGCGTTCGACCGGGCCCAGGCCCTGGTCGAGGCCGGTGCGGACTTCCTGGTGGTGGACACCTCGCACGGCCACAGCCACAACGCGCTGGCCTGGATCGCGAAGATCAAGTCGGCCGTCGGGATCGACGTGGTCGGCGGCAACGTGGCCACCCGGGACGGCGCCCAGGCGCTGATCGACGCCGGCGTGGACGGCGTCAAGGTCGGCGTCGGCCCCGGCTCCATCTGCACCACCCGCGTGGTCGCCGGCATCGGCGTCCCGCAGGTCACCGCCATCTACGAGGCCGCCCAGGCCTGCCTGGCGGCCGGCGTGCCGGTCATCGGCGACGGCGGCCTGCAGTACTCGGGCGACATCGGCAAGGCGCTGGCCGCCGGTGCCGACACCGTGATGCTCGGCTCGCTGCTGGCCGGCTGCGAGGAGTCCCCGGGCGAGCTGATGTTCATCAACGGCAAGCAGTTCAAGTCCTACCGCGGCATGGGCTCGCTGGGCGCCATGCAGTCCCGCGGCCAGGGCCGCTCGTACTCCAAGGACCGCTACTTCCAGGCCGAGGTGGCCTCGGACGACAAGCTCGTCCCCGAGGGCATCGAGGGCCAGGTGCCCTACCGCGGCCCGCTGTCGGCCGTGCTGCACCAGCTGGTCGGCGGTCTGCGCCAGACCATGGGCTACGTCGGCGCCGCCACCGTCGCCGAGATGGAGAGCAAGGGCCGCTTCGTCCGGATCACCTCGGCGGGCCTCAAGGAGAGCCACCCGCACGACATCCAGATGACCGTCGAGGCGCCGAACTACTCGGCCCGCTGAGCCACCGGCCACCGAGGGGCCCGCTGCCGCACCGCGGCGGCGGGCCCCTGCCGGTGTGCCCGGGCGCGGGCCGTCGGGGCGGGACCAGCGGCAGTACGGGATACTGGGGGGCGGCCGGGGTGACCCGGCGGGCATGAGCAACAAAGCAGAAGGGCTCGAAGTGACTGAGATCGAGATCGGGCGAGGCAAGCGCGGCCGACGGGCGTACGCCTTCGACGACATCGCCGTCGTCCCCAGCCGCCGGACCCGGGACCCGAAGGAGGTCTCGATCGCCTGGCAGATCGACGCCTACCGCTTCGAGCTGCCGTTCCTGGCCGCCCCGATGGACAGCGTGGTCTCGCCGCAGCAGGCCATCCAGATCGGCCGCCTCGGCGGTCTGGGCGTGCTGAACCTCGAAGGCCTGTGGACCCGCTACGAGGACCCGCAGCCGCTGCTGGACGAGATCGCCGCGATCACCGACGAGTCCACCGCGACCCGCCGGCTCCAGGAGATCTACGCCGCGCCGATCCGCGCCGAGCTGATCAAGCAGCGGATCCAGGAGGTCCGCGACTCCGGCGTGGTCACCGCCGCCGCGCTCTCGCCGCAGCGCACCGCCGAGTTCTCCAAGGCCGTGGTGGACGCCGGCGTCGACGTCTTCGTCATCCGCGGCACCACCGTCTCGGCCGAGCACGTCTCCAGCGCCGCCGAGCCGCTCAACCTCAAGCAGTTCATCTACGAGCTGGACGTCCCGGTGATCGTCGGCGGCTGCGCCACGTACACCGCGGCCCTGCACCTGATGCGGACCGGTGCCGCCGGTGTGCTGGTCGGCTTCGGCGGCGGCGCCGCCCACACCACGCGGAACGTCCTGGGCATCCAGGTGCCGATGGCCACCGCCGTGGCCGACGTGGCGGCCGCCCGTCGCGACTACATGGACGAGTCCGGTGGCCGCTACGTGCACGTCATCGCGGACGGCGGCGTCGGCTACAGCGGGGACATCCCGAAGGCCGTGGCCTGCGGCGCGGACGCGGTCATGATCGGTGCCGCGCTGGCGCGGGCGACGGACGCCCCGGGCAAGGGGATCCACTGGGGGATGGAGGCCGTCCACGAGGAGCTGCCGCGCGGCAAGCGCGTGGACCTCGGGACCGTCGGCACCACCGAGGAGATCCTGACCGGGCCCTCGCACACGCCGGACGGGACCATGAACCTGTTCGGCGCGCTGCGTCGGGCGATGGCCACCACGGGCTACACGGAGCTCAAGGAGTTCCAGCGGGTCGAGGTCACCGTCAACCCGGCGCTCGACCACCGCTGAGTCCTGACCTGACCTGATCGAGGGGCCCCTGCCGGGTGACGGCGGGGGCCTTCTCCTTTTCCCGGTGCGGGAGGCGGGTGCGGTGCGGTGCGGGGAGGGGACGGGGCGGGCGGTCAACTCCGCGTGGCGCTGCGGCGGGTGAGGAGGAAGCCGCCGATGAGGGCGATGGCGTAGAAGGCGGCGTCGAGGGGGCGGAGGTCGGCGCGCCAGGCGGTGACGGTGTCGTGCAGCAGGCCGCCGGGGGCCGGGCCGTCGGCGCGGACGCGGCGGAGGTGCTCGATCAGCTGGCCGAGGAGCAGGGCGCCGGCCGCGAGGAGGGCGCCGAGCGGCGGGAGTAAGCGGCCCTGGCCGCCGAGCCGGCCGAGCGGGAGGGCGACCAGGCCGGCCGGGGCGATGGCCAGCCAGCCGAGGCTGTCGGCGGCGCGCAGCGGGGCGCTGCCGTAGGCGAGGCCGCCGAGGAGCATGGCGAGGAGGGCGAGGGAGACGGCCAGGGCGGTGCGGTGGCGGGGGGTGGTCCTGGGCGTGGGTTCGACGGGGTCGAAGCCGGCCACGGGGGCGCCGGGCATGCCCGGGGCGACGTAGCCCTCGGGGGAGACGGGGGGTGGTGCGACCGAGTAGTGCTGGGCGGTGTGCGGCCGGATCGATGGGCCGTCAGTGCCCGGTGCGGGTGCGGTCATGGGCGTCGAATCCCCCCGGAATACGATGAGCTGCCGAACGGTAGCAGTGGTCCGGACAGATCTTGGCGAGTTTTCGATCACAGATCGGGCACGGAGCGCCGCCTCCGTTCCGGTTCGTACCGGCTCGATGCGGGGGCCGGGTGGTCGCGGGCCCTCCGGACAGGAGATGATGGAGGCTTGGGCGTCCGGGCCCCAGGTCGGGCCGACGCGCCGTCACCACGACCGCCAGCAGCACATGGGGGAACGTTCCGAATGACCCAGGCGCAGGGTTCCACCGGCCGCCTCCTGGCCGGCCGCTACCGCCTGAACGGCGTGCTCGGGCGCGGCGGCATGGGCACCGTCTGGCGCGCCGAGGACGAGATGCTGGGCCGGACCGTCGCGGTCAAGGAACTGCGGATGAACGCCAGCGTCGACGAGGAGGAGAAGCACCGGCTGATCACCCGGACGCTGCGCGAGGCCAAGGCGACCGCGCGGATCCGGCACAGTTCGGCGGTGACGGTCTTCGACGTGGTCGACGAGGACGACCGGCCGTGGATCGTCATGGAGCTGGTCGAGTCCCGCTCGCTGGCCGACGTGGTCCGGGAAGACGGGCCGCTGGCCCCCGCCCGGGCGGCGGAGATCGCGCTCGACGTGCTGGGCGTGCTCAGCGCGGCGCACGCGCTCGGCATCCTGCACCGGGACGTCAAGCCGTCCAACGTGCTGATCGGCGAGGACGGCCGGGTCGTGCTCACCGACTTCGGCATCGCCAGCGTGGAGGGCGACGCCTCCGTCACCTCCACCGGGATGCTCGTCGGCGCGCCCTCGTACATCTCCCCGGAGCGGGCCCGCGGGCAGAAGCCCGGGCCGCCGGCCGACCTGTGGTCGCTGGGCGGCACGCTGTACGCAATGGTCGAGGGCCGGCCGCCCTACGACCGGGGCTCGGCGCTGGCCACGCTGACCGCGGTGATGACCGAGGACCTGATCGCGCCGGTGAACGCCGGGCCGCTGCAGCCGGTGATCGAGGGGCTGCTGGCGAAGGACCCGGCCGAGCGGCTGGACGCCTCGCAGACCCGGTCGATGCTCAAGCGGGTGGTCGCGGAGGCGACCGCGCGGGCCGAGTCCACCACCGAGCACGCGGTGCCGCTGGAGAAGCCGGCCGAGGAGCCGGAGCCGAAGGCCTCGAAGGCGTCGGGGCCGTCGAAGGCGGCGGGGCCGGCGGAGGCGTCGAACGCCGCGGAGCCGTCCGAGCCGTCGGCGTCGACCTCGGCGGAGTCCGCGGAGCCCTCGGAGTCTTCGCCGAAGGAACCGGAGCAGACCGGGAACGGCCGCAAGCGGTCGGTGGGCGGGCTGCTGGGGACGGTCCGGGTCGGGAGTCGGGCCCAGGACGCGGAGCCCGCCGGGACGCCGTCCGAGGAGCCGGGCGCGGAGCCGATCCGGCCGGTGACCAGCGAGTGGACGATGGGCGCGACCCAGGCGGCCGGGGCCGATCCGCGCACCGGCCGGCGACGGCTGGCCATCGCCACCGTGATCGTGGTGCTGCTGCTGATCGCGGGAGTGGTGGCGGTCGTCCGGATGGTCGGCACCGACGACGGCGGCGCGAACGGCGCGGCCTCGCAGAGCGCGGTCGCCACCTCGCCGGGGGCGACCGGTACCGAGCCGGTGCCGACGTCGGCACCGACGGGCGAACCCGCGCCCGCCCCGGCGCCCGCCCAGCCGACCGGCGACCCGGCCACGGCGGCCCGGTAGCCGGCCCGGATCTCCTCCCGCCCCCGGTACCGCTCCGGCATCCCGGGGAACAGGAACGGGAACT
>NZ_JBSFJC010000043.1:0-62597 GCF_053597855.1 Kitasatospora sp. NPDC001225 | reverse complement strand
GGGGAGATTATCTGGCCGCCACCGGGGCGGTCTTGAAGACCGCAGGTGGGGCGGGACTCCGGCCGCCAGTGGGGCGAGCGTGATGGCCGTTGACAGTGCACCTCTCCAGTCACGCCGACATGCTGTCAGGCCGGTGTCGGTGTACGAGGGACTTCCGGTGGACCGGCTGGGGCTCCTCGATGCTGTGCGAGGACCGGTTGGAGACGGATGACCTCGGCTGATCGTGGAATTTCACGCCGGGCGAATTTTGCAGTCAACGCGGAGAACACAAATGACTCATATAAACGATCTATAGACATCGCAGGGCCGGGCGTGCCCTGCTCGGGCCGCGGACTCGCGAAGCCCGTACAGCCGATGCAGGCCGAGCTGATGGCAGGCCCCGAACTGACGCCGGACGCACCGCCGGAGCTTCTGCCGCTGGGGTTCTCCGCCGCCTGCTGGCTCGACCTGCGCGCCTGCCCCCGTCGCACCAAGACTCGGTTGGACGGCTGCCCGTGCGACGCCGCGGAGCAATCCCCGCAAGTGCGGGGCCGACGCCGCGAACTGCGGATCGTTCACCAGCTCGTCGGAGCAACCCCCGCAGAGGCGGGGCGGGACGACCAGGGCGCCAACCCCCACCACGACTGCCTGGAGCAACCCATGCGAGCGTGGGGCCGATACCCAGCAGTGCATTATCGGGTCTTCTTGCTGCGTCTGTCGCCCAGGTAGACCTTGGTTGTGACTCACTGGCCGTTCACGGGGTGGCTTCCGTCGTCAGATGCTTGTTCGGCTGCTGATATGTGCGGCGACGAGTTCGCTCAGGGGGTGTAGGGACTCGGGAACCAACCGCGGCAGCAACGGGATCGCCTGAGTCCAACCGCCGTCGGTGAGCAGCTCCTGGAGAAGGCCCTGGGCTGCCGCCCTGTCTGCGTCCGTGCGGCCGTGACGGTCTCCCCGAGCGTGAGCGAGTGCGAGGCAGAGCCGAACAGTGCTGTCCTGAGGCTCCTCGACGGGCAGGATTGCGGGCGCCCCAGCCAGGACATGGGCGGCAGCAGCCAGTGCAACGGCACGCGCCGTCGGTGTCGGTGCTGCGTTCGCGACGCGCAAGGCACTCGCGGCATCGCCGTCCAGAGCGCTGAGCAGGGCGAGTTCAGCGTGGGGAGTCCGTTCGGGTCGAAGGGAGCTCAGCCACTCGTCGAGCTCACCCGCGGCGCGTCCCGGCGCAGGTGCGCAGCCGAGCCGTCGCAGCAGGGCCAGGAGCACCGTCTCCTCCCGGTCCCAGGTCTGTCGAGGCCCGTTCACGAACTTCGAGGCGAGCCGGATCGCTTCGCTGAGCTCCGGATCCGGTCGCATCGGATCGGGGACGGCGAGCAACAGTTCTGCCAGCACCGGGAGTTGGCCGACCGGGCGGCCGACGCCGATGCGCCGCTGTACCAGCCGGACCGCTGGCCCGATCAGTTCAGCGGCCCGTTCCGGATCGTGCCGTGCCAGGCCGACTGCGACGAGAAGCAGCGCGCGTCGAGTCCGCCTGCCCCGCACCGAAGGGGAAGCCTTGGTGTCCGCCGACTCCTCCATCCGGGCCACCGCCAGCGCCGCTTCCGCGTCCCCCGCATGGGCCAGGGCCTGCGCGACGGCTCCTTGCACGGCGAAGTGCGGAGCGGGAGGGATCAGCCGGGCGGCCTCGTGGGCGTAAGCAACCGCCTCCGGTGAACGCCCGCCGAGGGAGCACCCCATGGACAGCGCGGCCAACTGCCGAGCGCGGTTGCCCGGCTCCGTCGAGAAGCTGATCAGTTGTTCGGCCCGCCCGAACTCACCGGCCGTACCGAGCGCCCGGAGCAACTCCTCGGCCGAGCGGGCGCTCAGAACGATCGGAGAGTCGGGGAGCGAGGAGCGGACAGCGGCCTCCACCTGCTCGCGCCCGAGCTCGACGTTGCCGTCGTGCACCAGCTGTTCCGCGTACTGGAGCCGGGTGACCGGACCGATGACGGGCTCGTGGTTCCCGAGCGCCGGGCTTCGGCCCGGAACTGTGGACGGTGAGGGTTCTTCGTCCGCCTGGGCACGAGGCCGTGTACGTCGGGTCGGGGGAGCCTGAGCGAGATTCCGTTTGGCGTCCCGTTCCTCCTTCAGGGCCTTCGCGCTCGCCTCCACCTTCGCCCGGTGGGCCCGTCGTTCCTCCTTCTTCGCCGCGAGGTGGGCGGCGTGCTCTGCTGCCACCTGTTCGTCGACTGCTGCGAGAAAGGCCTCCGCCCGCTCCAGCTGGTCGTCGCCGAGAACGCCGGTGCGAACCCCCTGGCCAAGGGCGGTCACCAGCAGCTTGGCGTCCAGGTGAGGTGTGAGGCCGGTGCCGGCTGCCGTCTCGGCCCGGACCATACGGTCCATCGTGCCGGAGAACTCGCGTCCCCGGTGGGCCCGGTCGGCTGGGGAGTCCAGCCCGACCAGGGCAGCGTGCAACCGGTCCCGCGCGGTCTTGAGCACGTCCCAGGCCTTCGACCGGCGGCCCATGGTCGCCAGGGCCTGGGCCGCGATGGCGAGAACGTCCACCACGATCAGCCCGTCGGACAGGTCGATGGCCGTGCAGAGGCGTTCGATCCGGTCCAGGTTCGCGACGCTTCGGGAGCCGGAGGCGCGGGCGATGGTCGCCCAGATGTCCACAGCCATGGCCTGGGCCCGAGGGTCGGCCTCGCTCAGCTCCTCCGCATGCTCCTCCAGGACTTCCACGAATCGCTCGTAGCTGCCTGCGGAGAGGAGGACCGCCCCGTCGGCGAGCGCGTCCATGTCGGCCGCGTCGCTGAGCACCACGGCTCGGAACAGCGCCTTCGCCTCATCCCTCCTGCCGATCGTGTCCAACGCGCGCGCTGCCTCGGCCACCTCCGCACAGGCGTCCTCGAAGAAGCCACCGGCCCGCGGAGTGAACCGGCCCGCCCGGACCATGCAGTCGGCCGCCTCTCGCGCGATCGCCGTGGCATCGGGGTGCCAGGCGCGTGCCGCTTCGACGGCGACTTCGGCCAGCCGGGCGGCCCGCACCACGAGTTCCGGCTCCGAGCGGGCCACGGTGCAGGCACGGGCGACGTCCCCCAACCGTACGAGGAGCACCGGAGCCCGAGGCGGGACCGGCCCGATCCGGCGCTGCACGAGGTCCAGCGCGGCGGCCAGCCGGACGGCGGTCCCGGCCTCCTGCTGTTCAGGGTCCGATACCTCGACTGCCTTGAGCTCGGATTTGAGAAGACGCAGTTGGTCGAGCATGACCTGAGGGCCCGACGCGGCCTCGACCCGCAGCTGTCGTAGCGGGTCGAGCAGGAACCGTCCGCGTTCACCGGCCGTGTCCAGCATCTGCGGATACTCGGTCAGCAGATACGTCGGAGAGCCCTCGGGCCAGCCGGCCTCGCGCCAGCGCTCCGCCCAGGCGTGCAGCCGACGAGTGCAGCGCTCCCTGGTGGCCTGGTCCCACTCCCGCCGGATGGCGTGCGGCATTTCGGGGTGGCTCAGCAGGTGGGCCCCGGCCGATTCCTCGTTCGAGACGATGCAGCGCCGTTCCCTGCTGTGCAGCAGATCGGTCACGTCCTCGACGGAGGCCCCCGTCAGCTCCGTGAGGTCGGCCGCGCGCAGGCCGCCCCCGCCGTCCGTGATGGCGAGCAGGTCGGTGACGGCCCGGCCCAGGTTGGTCGTACGCAGCCGCTCCAGGTCCGCGAAGCCTGCCTGTTCGACCACCTCCGACCAGTCGCCGGCCGCGAGCGGGCGAAGGCACTCGCGCCCGCGCAGCGGATGCCCTTCGGGGACGTCGGCGGGCAGCGGCCCGCTCCGCCGGCTGGAAACGATGACGCGGACGTTTGCTGCAGGAGCGGCCGGGAGGAGTGCGGCGATGCTCGCCACCCCGGTCCCACCAGGCGCCCCGGCCGTCGGCCAGGCGAGGTCCTCGTCCAAGCCGTCGACCACGAGGAGGAGCTGCCGCTTCTGCTTTCGGCTGCGGCCTGCGGCCTTCGTGAGCAGGTGTGTGAACTCCGCCTCGTCGGACCGCTTCCGCCGGAGCTCGGGCACCTGGAGCTGCTGGCGCAGGTCGGCGAGGAATCCGGTCCGGGTGTTTCTCCCGTGCTCCTCGGACAGGACGCAGATCAGGGTGTCGACGTCCTTCGGGGGCTGCCTTGCGTAGTCGGTGAGCAGCGCTGTCTTTCCCACGGGAAGCTGCGCGTGCCACCACAGGTACGAGGCCGCCTGCGGACTCCGATCACAGACGAAGGCGTCCATCGCGGCGCGCTCGCGCTTCCTGCCGCGCCTTTCCGATTCGGCTTTCCAATCGTGCCGACCCCTGGTGGTCTCCCCTTGGGCGGCGCGGAGAGCCGCTTCCCATTCCTCGCGGGGATAGAGGTGGCGGCCGTCCGGGTCCTGCAAGTGCTCGATCAGGCTCCAGAAGGAGTCCGTCGCGTAAGGAGCGGCCTTGCCGTGACACCAGCTCCGGAGGACAGACTCCCGCAACGCGCCGTCCGAGACGAGTCGTGCGGCGGCCCGCCGCTTGAGACCGCGGGCGTCGATCGACTCCTGCAGCATCGCACCGAGCCGCTTGCGTGCCGCCACGGGCGCCCTACCACTGACCACTTCTGCTCCCGCGTTGGTGAATAAAGCGCCCCTGACCAGCGGAAATACCGCCCGGACGTGGAGGCGCACCGGCACGTCGTCAGAAGCTCGACCCATCGACCGCGGGCCGCAGACGGCCCCCGACAGAAGGACCTCCCCCATGAGCGTGCTTTCCATGCTGACCCAGGACGCAACCGCGGCCGCGGTGCTGGCCGCCGTAGCCGGCCTGCTGTACGGGGTCGTCCTCGCGATCGTGGCCCTCGCCTCGGTCCTGGCCCGGACCCCGGACCGCCGTCGCGACGCCCGGTCCACTCTGGCCATTCTCGCCAGGCGCCGCCAGTCCAGGTGAGCGGGCGCCTGCAGCGCGTGGAGGGCGGCCGCTGCACACTGCGCGCGTCCGGCGCGGTGCCGACTGCCGTTTTCCTCTGCATCTGTGGAGGCTGTCCGGTGCCCCGCCATCCCCGACCGGGATGGCGGGGCAATCCGGTCGATCGACCTACACGATCCAATCCGGGGTGCTAGCGTCGGGCTCTGCTCGGGAATGTCAACTCCCTTGCAGAAAACGGCGATCATATGAAGTGATGGGCAGAGCCTTGCCGCCAACGCACCCTTCGGCCCCGGTCGAGCAGCGCCTCAGCTGGGACCCGCGGCGAGAGCCGTGCATTCCCTCCGTGACGCCCGATGGCGCCAGGGTTGCGCTCTCCTTGTGTGAACTCCTCGATCGAGCAGATGATTTGACGACGATCGACTGTCCGACTCCGGGCGAGACCGTTGCCGTCATCGAGTTCATCATGGCCATCTGCTTCGCTTCCCGTACCTGCCCGACCACGCCCGAGGAGTGGCGGGAATGGATCCGTGACGAACACAGCCTCCGCTGCGCGGCCAAGTGGCTGACCGGTGAGCCGGCCGAGGACTGGGACCTGTTCCATCCCGATACACCCCTCGGCCAGAACTCCCTCCTGGCCTCCTCCTTCGACGAGAGCGGCACGGGGACCGCGCAGTTGGTCATCGAGCGGGCCGGTGACTACAACCAGTTCTTCGATCAGCACCACCTGGAGGACGGCGAGCCGCTGCCCGCGGCGGACGCGTTCCGGGCCATGCTCGCCCAGCACGTGTACGGCACGTACGGCAGGGCGAGGATTTCCGGCCGGATCCTCGGGCCTTCCGTCACCAACTTGTCCACCGGTCGGCTGCAGGGACGGATCCGGGTCGTCCCCCTCGGCCGTACGTTCGGCGAGACCCTGCGGCTCAACCTCTATCCGCCGGAAGGAGACCCGGGCCGGCTCAACACCTCCTGGACCAGCGGCTCCATCAGCCGCCGGAACTTCGCCGTGCGGGCCCGCCCCCGGGTGCCGCAGAGCCCTGCCGACCTGCACAGCGCCCTCGGCCGCTCCGTCCTGCTGCGACCGAAGCGCGGTGCGGATGATGGGATCGTCGTCGACCGCGTGCTGATCGGAGCCGGAGAGGTCCTCGAACTCGAACCGGAAAAGCACATGCAGGACGCCGTGTTCAGCCGGACCACCGGCGGTGAGGTCAAGCCCCTGTGGCCGTCGCCCACGCGTGCTCTCTGGCAGGAAGCACACGCCCTCTACAGCGCGGTGAAGGACGCGCAGCCCGGCCTGTACGCACGACTGCGCTCGCTGCCGCGCAAGCGGGACTCCCAGGGCGCGCCCTACCACCTGTGGGCTGTCGGCCTCGTCTCCAACAAGACGTTGCCCGTCTCCTGGACGGACGGCTACTTCCCCTACGCCCCCGCGATGGAGGCGCAGCTCTACCGCGCGTCCCGGCGGGGCTCGCGCATCGCCGAGTACCTGGCGTGGAGTCTCAAACGGGCGGCGATCCTCGCCTCGGAGAAGGTCCACTCGGCAGCGCGGCCGGCCGACGAGGCCCGGCACATGTCCCGGTTCGACGCGAGGTGGATGTTCTGGCCCGAGGCTGCCAAGCCCTTCGACCAGCTGCTGGAGGCAGTGATCGACGAGGGGTACGACAACCCGGGAGACCCGGTCGCGGCCCTGCTCCTGGAGTACACGCAGACCCTCACCGACGTGGCCCGCACCCACCTCGTCTACCGCCTCGACACCCTCCCGCCCAACGAGCGGGGCTTCCAGGCCAGGGCAGTTGCCCTGAAGCGTTTCGAGGACGACATCAGCCATCCGAAGGCCCCGGCCGAACTCCGGGGGGAGACCGCCCATGACTGAGGACAGTTCCCGAGACGGGTACCCCGTCGAGGACGCATTCCCGCACGACAGCACCGCACTGGTCGCCTGGCTCACCACCCTGGTGCGCAACCGCGAGTACGGCACTCTGGCCAACCTGCGCCGTGCCGGGGGCCGGACGAACGCGCACATCCGGGCCGGCTGGTACGGCGGCGACAACCACCGCGACCTGTTCGAGCGGATGGCCTTCCTCTTCGCGCTCTACCACCAGGGCCGTTCGACGCCCGCCTACGGCTACGGAAGCCTCGGTACGGCGGCGGCGCGCATCGGTGACAGCGTGGGGCGGGGCCCGGGCGACCCGGGTGCGCAGCGGCTCGTGGACAGGGTGGTCGTCAGCAGGAGGGTGCCGTGGCGGCACCTGCAGCACACGATCGTCCGGCTGCGGTCCTGCGACCAGCTCCCGCCCTCCTGGGCGCAGCTCACCGAGGACCTGATCCTCTGGAACGACCGCAAGGCCCGCATCGCCTACCAGTGGTCGGTCGACTTCCATGCCCCGCTCCACCGGGGCCGGACGCCCGCCGGCAGCCGGCAGAGCCGGTAGGCCCGGCAGGACCAGCAGGCCGAGCACGACACGTACTCGATCCCGACCGACCATAAGGACAGGACCGCGTGACCGCAGACGCCCGAAGCCCGTTCCTCTCGCTCCACCTCCTGGAGACGCTCGTCGCCGTGCTCCCGGTCAGGGACGAGAACGGTCAGCCCAAGTCCCTCGTGTACGGCGGGTTCGAACGGCACATGATCACCAGCCAGGCCCGGCGCCGCGCGGAGCGGGTCTACGCCCGCAACCGCGCCAACGCCGGCATCGGCGCCCTCAAGGGCCGGAGCATGGGCACCCGGACCAGGGAATGGGCACTGCTCACGGCGGCCGAACTCTCCTCCGAGCACGGCTGGGAGAAGGAGGAGGCCCTGACCACGGCCCGTGCCGTGATCGAGGCGAGCGGCCTGAAGTTCGGCGACCCGGCCAAGAAGACGGTGGCCAATCTGACCAAGGTGCTGATCTTCGCGCCCGCCGACGCGGGCGCCAGGATCGCCCGGCACATCGCCGAGAACGCCGACGAGCTCCGGCCGTGGCGCGACAGTTACCTCGCCGGCCAGCAGAAGGCCGCGAAGAAGCCCCGCCGCGGAGCGGCGAAGAACGGCGAGGAGCAGGAGAACGGCGAGGAGCAGACCGCCACGGAGCCCGGCACCACAGGCCTCCCGCCGCTCCCCAAGAGCACGCGCAACGCCGTCCTGCTCGCCATCGCGCCCCGTGACGCCGTGGACATCGCCCTCTACGGGCGCTTCCTCGCCGAGATCGCCGATTCGCCGAACGTCGACGGGGCAGTGCAGACGAGCCATGCCTTCACCGTGCACGCTGCGGAGCAGATCGAGGACTTCTACGCGGCGGCCGACGACGCGAAGCTCGACCGCAAGCGCAACGCCCTCAGCTTCCTCGACACGGCGGACGACGCGGGCGCGGGCATGACCGGTTACCAGTCGCTGATCTCCGGGACCTTCTACCGGCACGCCGTCCTGGACCGCCGACAGCTTCGCGCCAACCTCCGGCAGGCCGGAATGGAAGCGGAGGAGGTGGAGGAAGCGGCGACCGCAGCCGAGGCGGAGTTCGTCAACGCCTTCGTCGAGGCCGTCCCGGAGGCGAAGAAGAACTCCACCGCCTCCACTGGCTCGCTTCCGGCACTCGTGCTCGCCTTCGAGGGCGAGCGCCCGTACAACTACGCCGCCGCCTTCCAGAACCCCGTGGACGAGAACCCCGAGAGCAGCGGCGGCGAGGGCCCGGCCGGCCAGGCGGCGGTCCGCCGCCTGATGCGGCACCACCTCTTCGTCAGCAAGCGCCGCGACGACCTGCGGTCCGCGCGCGTCCTCACCTACGCCCCGGAGATCGCGGACCTCCTGGAGACGGTCGACCTCTCCGGCGCAGTGGACGTCGTGGACACCATCAAGGGCCTCACCCCGTGACCGAGGCCCCTGTCGCGACCGCTCCCAGTGTGACGACCGGTACCAACGCGACGCCGGACGCACCGCAGCACGTTCTGCTCATCAGACTGGCCGGGCCGCTGCAGTCCTGGGGCATCAAAGGCCGGTTCGCCCAACGCGACACCCACACCCGGCCCACCAAGTCCGCAGTGATCGGCCTCTGCGCGGCAGCCCTCGGCCTCGACCGGGAGGACCCGCTCGACGAACTCGGGTCCGTCCTCTTCGGCGTCCGCGCCGACCGCCCCGGAACGCCGATGCGGGACTACCACACCGTCGGGGGCGGAAAGTATCCCGTCCGCCCACGCGACCTCGTGACGGACCACCGCCGGGCCGCGGCCCTGGAAGCGCTCGGGGAGCAGGGGGAGGATACGACCGCATCCTTCGGCAGCCATGCGTTGGCATCCTGGTACGGCGCGCCGAAGCGGATCGCGGCGGACCCCCGTTCCGGGGCGCTGGTCGCAGGTGACGTGAGCCGTCACGCCATGATCACCGAGCGCTGGTACCTGTCCGACGCGGCCTTCCTCGTCGGCCTCCAGCACTCCGACCATGCACTGATCGAACGGATCGCCCACGCACTGGAGCACCCGAAGCGCCTGCTCTGGCTGGGCCGCAAATCCTGCCCGCCCTCGGGCGACCTCTTCGTCGGCATCGCCCCGGGCACCCTGGCGGAGGTCTTCGAAACCCGGGCACTGCTCCCGGCAGCCGACGACGGGCAAGCGCCGCCGAACGTCGCCCAGACCCGGTGGGCCTGGATCGAGAGCCCGCACCCGCTGCCGGGCGTCGGGCCGGTCCGTGACCAGCCCGAACGGTTCCTGGCGAGCGGCCCCGTCCACCGGCAGCGCTGGGAGTCCCGGCACCGCATCACCATCGCCCCACACGCCACCGAATGGGACATCATCCCGTGAACACCCCGCGCACCACCGAGCCCGTCCCTGCCCGTACGGCGGCCAGATTCGTCGCCACCCACACTCTGATCACCCTGGACGCCAGGCACCCCTTCACCGCCAAGTCGCTGATCGACGCCCAGGACATGCACCGGACCGTCATGAGCGGCTTCCGCGGCTGGGTCGACGACGGAAGCCGGGACGCCCGCGCCCAGATGAAGGTGCTCTCCAGCTGGACCGTCGACCTGAACACCGCCCGGCTCTCCCTCGTCGTACAGTCCGCCGTCCCCGGCGACTGGAGCGGCCTGCCCCGGGCGGCGCTGGTCGAACCGCCGCACAGCCTGGTGGTGGACCGCACCTTCCGCACCGGGGACCGGCTCGACTTCCGCACGGTCGTCAACCCGGTCAGCAGCCGGCCTGCCGGGCAGCCAGCCGCCGGAGGCGGCCGAGGCGGAAGGGGTGTACGGGTGCCGCACACCCGCCCGGAACACGTGAAGGCCTGGTTCGCCCGCCGCCTCCAGCCGGCCGGCGAACCCGCGGTGGCCCTGGACGGAGTGGTCCGGCTCGGCGTCGACTCGGACATAGAACGGCTCGCCCTCCGCATCCTCCCGAAGGTCTCCAGCCCCGGCCCCCACCGGGGCCTGCTCATCAGCCGAGCCGAGATCCGCGGCACCCTGACCGTCACGGACCCGCAAGCACTCACGGCCGCCCTCACCCACGGCTTCGGCCACGCCCGTGCCTACAGCTGCGGCCTGATCCTGGTCCGATGACTGCCTGACAGTGCTCACCGGACCGGTCGGACTCGGCACCGAGAGCGGGCAGCTGGCATCCTGGCCGGTCCTGGAGGGCGGCTATCTCCACGGGCACACCATTTTGCGTGAACTCCCCTTCCTGGAACGGAAATCAGCTCAGCCTTCATTCCAATCCGCCAGGCCGACACCTGCACCAGCAGTGTCGCTGAACCCCCGCCTACTCGCTCGGAGTAGGTCGCATCGGGATCTCACTAATCGGTCCCGTGTGAGAGGGGCGGCCCCGCCCCGTTGCGCACGGTTGAGCTGCCGTTGTGCATCGGCCCAGCCTTTGGGCGGATGGCTCCGTTGATCCGGAGTTGGTTGCCAACCCAAACGGGTCGTCTCTGCAGGTGCGAGGTGCCCGGCTGGTGAGGTCGAGCCGCGGGCCGATGGCACCGTGCACTGCCCGGTGGAGTTCGACGATCCGCTGCTCAACGTTGCGCTGCAGGATGCTGTCTGCTGCTCCGACCGTGCGGAGTCGCCCGACGTGATCCTGCTCGCCTTTCTCGTCCGCTGCACTGGCACGACTCCTGTGGGGATGGCTGTTCGTTCCGACTGCGCGGAGGTGACCCGAGTTGGCTGTCGTGGAGCTGCGGGTCTTCGGCGTTCGTTCCTCCTGCCCGGGTGTGCTGATTGAGGTGAGCGTCGCGGGAATCGAACTGAATGAACTGGCATATTCTGTGGTGGAGGAGCGCAGGTCAGGAAGTATCTGCCCCGCGCATGCGGGGATGGCCCCGCCACCGAGCCGTCGTGCGGCCCGACAGCGAGATCTGCCCCGCGCATGCGGGGATGGCCCCTCGAGCCGGCGCACCAGGTCGGTGACTTGCTCATCTGCCCCGCGCATGCGGGGATGGCCCCGACCACCTCGCCCGGTACCACCACCCCCACTTATCTGCCCCGCGCATGCGGGGATGGCCCCCTGACGGCCCCGTGCGCGGCCAGGACCGGACCATCTGCCCCGCGCATGCGGGGATGGCCCCTGGCCGTGGATGCGAAGCGACTCGGCGACCGCATCTGCCCCGCGCACGCGGGGCGGGTGTCTTGCCGATACTCCTTGGTGTGACGCATCGTCAGTGGCGGACGGCGGACGGCGGACGGCGGACGGCGGGCCGCGTGCTTGCGGGTCATACCGCCGGTGGTTGTCTGGGGTCGTCGGCTTGCGGGAGGTCCTGATACGTGAGTCAGGACGGGGCTGCGGCCTACTCGGCCTGGAGGCGGCGGCGGTGGCGGAGACCGGTGCGGGGTGGTGGCGGCAGGGGACGGCGATGGTGGTCGGGCCGGGTTCGGGGCAGTGCCTCCGTCAGGCCGTGCGGACGGAGGCGGATCGGGCGGCGTGCGCGGGTTGAGGAGCCTCGGTCATCAGGCGCCGGCCGGCTCGGGTTCCGCGTCCTGGCTTTCGCCACTCGCCGGCGCTGCTGCGGGGGAGGGGAAGGCGAGCTTCGCCATGCGTGCGGAGATCTCCTTCCGGCCCTTCAGCGCGGCCTGCACATCGCGCTTGGGGATCCCGGCCGTCTCCGCGAGTTCCTCGATGTCGCCGTCGAAGAGCGGCACGGCCTTTTCCAGTTCCCGTGCGAGCTCTCCCTGGGCCAGCTCGACTCGCTCCTTGGCCCTGTCGATCGCGGTCAGGGCGGAGGTCTGGCGGCTCTGCCGCTGCCGGAGGTCCTCGCGTTCCTGTTCCTGGCGCCGCTTCAGGGTGGCGCGCCGGTCGATCATCTGCTCGTTCCTGTGTGAGGTCATGGCGCGATCCTGGCGTCCCACCTCGCCCGAGTACAGCACCTTCGGGTGAGCCGCCTCGCGTTGTCGCTCGGCAGAAGGAATACGTGTTCCGGAAGTGCCCGATCACGAGCAGATCGGAAGGCGATGGAGAGACGACCAGGAGGGGTGAGAGGCGATCGAGGAAGAGCAGCGGACACGGACGAGATGCCGAAGCGAGAGCGAACGAGCAACTAGCCTGATCAAGGACAGCACACCTCTTGCTATCCGCCGTTGATCCCGAAGGAGCGCGCCAGGTGCCCTGCTCCGTCGGCCGCCCGAGCGACCGGTACGTCGTCGGCGCTCCGGTGCGTCGGGACGGCGCCGGGGTCGGTCGATGATCACCCTTCACCCGATCAGTGCGGGCAGCGGCATCGACTACCTGCTCTCCACCGTCGCCGGCGACGACGTGAGGATCGGTGCGCGCGAGCTGACGGCCCACTGGGCGGGTGGCGGTGACACCCCCGGCGTGTGGCTCGGGGCGCAGGCCGCCGAACTCGGCATCGCCGGCCGGCGGGTCACTCAGGAGGCCGCCGACGCCCTGTTCAAGGACGCCCTGAGCCCGGTCGACGGCAGCCCCCTCGGCCGGTCCTGGGGTCGTTACCCGAGCGCCGAGGAGCTGTACGAGAGGTATGCCGCCGCCGAGCCGCAGGCCACCGAGGAGCGGCTGCTCCAGCTGCGGGCGAAGGCCGAGAAGGAGGGCAACCGGACCGCCCGGTGCGGGTGGGAGATGGTGTTCTCCCCGGTGAAGAGCTTCAGCGTGCTGTGGGGGTGCGCCGGTGACGATGAGCGGGCCCGGCTGGAAGCCGTCGAGGAGCGCGCGTTCCGGCGGGTCTTCGAGCGTGTCGAGCGCGCGGCCTGCATCACCCGGACCGGCCCGACGCCTGCCTCCCAGGTGCAGGTCCGTGCCAGGGGTTTCATCGCCTGCGTGTTCGTCCACCGCAGCAGCCGGGCGGCCGATCCGGCGTATCACCGGCACCTGGCGATCAGCAGCAAGGTGCGGGTGGAGGACGGCCGCTGGCTGGCCCTGGACGCGCGCCATCTGCACCGGATCGCGGTCGCCCTCTCGGAGGCCTACACCGCCGAGCTGGAACGTGAGATGCATGCCGAATTCGGCATCCGTGCCGGGGCGCGCCAGGACAGCATCCGGCCCGCGAAGCGGCCGGTGCGGGAGTTCCTGGGGGTGCCCCTGAGTGCGGTGCGCGGGTTCTCCCAGCGCCGTGAGGCCACCGAGCGGGCCCTGGCCCGGATGATCGCGCAGTTCACGGTCCGGGAGGGCCGCGCGCCCGAGCGCGCCGAGCAGTACAAGCTGGCCCAGGCCGCCACCCTCGAGTCCCGTCCGGCGAAGACCGCGACCACTGTCGACGGCGAGCGCCGGCAGTGGCGCCGCCGCGCCAAGGCGTACGGCATCAGGCGTCCCGACAAGCTGCTGCGGGCCGCCGCCCGTACCTCCGCCACCCACCCCGCACCGGGCCCCGACCCGATGGTCGTCCCGAAGGCGATCGACGCGGTGCTCGCCGAGCTGGAGAGCCACCGCGCCACCTGGACGCGCGCCAACGTCGAGGCCGAGGCGTGCCGCCGGCTCACCGTGCTCGGCGCCCACCTGCGCGACGACTACCACCGGGTCCTCGTCCGCGTCGTCGACGGCGTCCTCAGCCCCGTCCGGTGCGAGCTGCTGACCCCGCCCGACGCGGTCCCCCTCCCCGCCCGGTACGCCCGCTCCGACGACCGTCCGTCGCTGTTCGCCGAGGTCGGCGCCCGGGTGTGGACCTCCCACGGCATCCGGGCCGCCGAGCGAAGCCTTGCCGAGGCGTCCACGACGCCCGTGCCGGTGCACCGCCTGACGACCGGGCAGGTCGACCGGGTGCTCGCGGCCGGCGAGGCCGGGCGCGGTTTCGCGCCGTCCGACGAGCAGCGCGAGGCGGTCCGCCGGATCTTCGGAGCGGACACCCGGGCCACGTGGGTGGTCGGTCCCGCGGGCACCGGCAAGACCACGATCATGCGCCTGGTGAGGGAGGTCGCGCAGGCCCACGGGATCCCCGTCATCGGCCTGGCAGGCGGCCAGGTCCAGGCCGACCTGCTGGCCGCCGAGGCGGGCATCCGGGCGGAGAACATCGCCAGGTGGCGGACCATGTCCGAGCGGTACGGGCGGGGCCTGCGCCACTGGACGCTCCAGCCCGGCACGATCGTCATCGTCGACGAGTCCGGCCAGGCCTCCACCACCGATCTCGCCGCGCTGCTCGGCCAGGTCCGGCAGGCCGGCGGGCGGCTGCTGCCGATCGGCGACCCGCGCCAGCTCGGCTCGCCAGGAGCGGGCGGAGCGCTCGCCGACATCGAGGAGACCGTTCCCGGCGCCGTCGTCCGCCTCACCGAGGTCCGCCGCTTCCGTGACCCGGGCGGCAGGGTCCGCCAGTGGGAGGTCGACGCGGCCCGCCTGCTGTCCGTCGGCGACGCCGGCGACGCTTTCGACGCGTACGACCTGCGCGGGCGCATCCACTCCGGCCCGGCCGCCCCGGTCATGCGGCAGCTCTTCGAGGACTGGCGGCGGGACGTCGAGGACGGCCTGACCTCCGTCATGATCGCCGCCACCGGTGCCGCGGTCGCCGAGCTGTCCCGCCTCGCCCGCGAGGACCGCATCGCCCGCGGCCTGGTGGACGACCGGCGCACGGCGGACCTCGGCGTCCGCGGGCGCGCCGGCATGGGCGACATCGTGGTCACCCGGGTCAACGACCGCCGCCTGGCCACCGCCGACCGGCGCCAGTCGGTCCGCAACGGCGACACCTGGAGCGTCGAGGCCGTCCGCACCGACGGCTCCCTGACCGTGCGCCACCAGCGCACCCGCCGCACCGTCACCCTGCCCCCGGCCTACGTCGCCGACGCCGTCGACCTCGGCTACGCGATCACCTCCGCGCGCTGCCAGGGCGTCACCGTCGACGTCGGCCGCGCCCTGCTCGACACCGGCTGGAACCGCAACGGCGCCTACCCGGCCCTCACCCGCGGCCGCTACGGCAACCACGCCTACCTCGTCACCCAGGAGCCCCCCGACGAGGACAGCGGCGAACCCGGCCACCCGCACACCGCCCGCGAGATCTGGCACGCCGTCGTCGAACGCGACGGCACCCAGCTCTCCGCGAGTGCCACCGCCCGCCGCCAGGAGGAGCGGGCCCAGTCCCTCGCGACCTCCACCAGCCGCCTCGTCCACGTCCTCGACGAACTCAACGCCGAAGCCGCGCAGCAGGCGGTCGCCGCACTGCTCGGAGGCCGCGCCGCCGCCCGCCTGGCCGCCGCCGAGGCCTGGCCCGCCTTGCGTGCCCGGTGCGCGTGCCTGGCCGACGACGGCTACGACACCGACCGGCTCCTGCGCGCCGTCTGGGCGGACGAGCGGGGCAACGAGACCGACCACCGCACCGGCCGGCCGCTGCGCGACCTGGCGGCCATCGTGGTCGCCCGCCTCGACGCCCTGGTCGAGCACCACGGTGAGCGCTTCCGCCTGCCCGAGGGCGCGCCCCGCCCCGCGACCGCCCCGACCTACTGGGCCCCGCCCTCCGCCCGGCCCGGCGCCGCACTGTTGGAGGCGATGGGCCTGGTGCTGCCCGACGCCGACCCCGGCGACCGGCGCGTCACCCTCGTCCACGACCTCGCCGCCCACGCCACCGTCCGGGCGGAACGCCTCGCCGCCCGCGCCCGCGCGAACGCCCACACCGGCACCGGCTGGGCGGCCGCCTACGGGCCCGAACCCGCCGACGCCGACCGGGCCCGCCCGTGGGCCGACCGGATCGCGGCGGCCGCGGCCTGGCGCGATCTGGCCGGCTTCCGCGCCACCCGGGCCACCGGTGACGCCCCCACCGCCGCGCGCACCGAGCAGCGAGGCCTGTGGCGTGCCGCCCAGCTCCTGCCCGACGAGCAGCAGCACGCCGCCGAACTCGCCGCCACCGGCCCCACCTGGCTCGATGCGCTCGGCCCCGCACCCGCCCCGGCCCACCCCCACCGCCCGCTCTGGGACAGGGCGGCGGCGCTCGTCGCCGCCTACCGCGGCCTGTGGGACCACGGACACGAGACGCAGGCGCTCGGCGACCGTCCCGAGGAGCCGATCCAGGCCGCCGACCACGACCTCGCCCGGGAGGCGGTCACCGCCTGGCAGAACCGTCCGGCCCCGACCGTCGTCGACGAGGAGCAGCGACGGCGGGCCACCGCACGCGGACGGGCCGCCCGCATTGAAGCGGCCGAGGCCGCCGACGCGCTGGCCGCCGTCCACGCGGCCCGGCGCCTGGCCGCCCGCGCACAGCAACAGGCCGACGACGAGCGGGTCCGCGCTGCCGCCGCCCGCCGGACAGCCGCCACCGACGACCAGCGCGCCCGCGCAGCCGCCCTGCAGGCACGGGCGGACGCGCACACCGTCCTGGCCGGCCGGGCCGCCGACGCGCTCGCCGCCGCCGAACGGCGATGGGCCCGTACTGCCCCCGACGGCCTGCGGGCCAGGGCCGAAGCCGGCCGCGGCCGGGCCGCCGAACAGCTTCGTACCCGGCAGCCGGCCGAGCCTCCCGACCGGCAGCGCCCTGTCCCGGCCGGCCTTCCCGCCTGGCGGGAACGGCCGTTCGGCGGCTGGTCGGACGCCGAACTCGGCGCGGCCCTGCGGACCGCCCTCGACCGCGCCGCGCGCCTGGACCGGGCCGCGGCCGACGCCGAGGACCGTGCCGCCCGTGCCGAGGCCCGGATGCGCGACGGCGGCCGCATCGACCAGCAGGTCCGGGCGCTCGTCGCCCGCGTCACCGGCGCCGCCCGGCTGCGGGCGGCCGATGCCGTACTCGCCGACCTGACCCGGCGCCGGACTCACCTGGCCGCCGAACTCGCCGCCGCCGACCCGTCCGGCCGTCCCGCGTTCCCGGGCGGGGAGCGCGAAGACCTCGTCGAGCTGCGGCGCACCCGGCAGGCGGAGTTCGAGGCCCTGCTCCAGGCCGAGCACCACCACCGGCTCCTCCGCGCCCAGGCGCTCGCCGACATCGGCGACCTCGCCGGCGTCGAGGCCGCACTGGACCTGTGGGCACGGATCGGCGGCTCCGCCGAGGCCTACCGCGACCACCTGCGCCGGATCGCGGACCAGGACGCCCGGCACCACCACCGCACCGCCCACGAGTACCGCGACCGGGCTGCTCGCCTGCGCGTGCGGGTCGGTGCCCTGCGGGAGGAACAGCAGGCGCGTACGGCGATGCCGGCCGGCGAGCGCGCACGCGAGGCGGCCGAACGCCTGCCCGCCGTCCGGCGGCGCCGGGCCGAGAAGCGGGAGACCGCCGTGCGCCGGCAGGCCGGGCTGAGCCGGCCGCAGGCGGTGCACCGGTGCGGCCAACGCCTGCCCCACGACGGTGTCCCGCCCTCCTACCGGCCGTAGTGGCTTTGCCCACTACTCACCTATAAAGCCAGTCGGGGTTCTCGAGAGCCACTCGCCTGGTCCGGTCACAACCCCGGGATCTCAGTCCGCCGCGCATGCAGCTCGGAGCGGACCAGTTCGAGGAGACGCCCTGTCCAGTTGCGCCCTCGGCCGGCGTTGTTGCCCCAGAACGCCGACTCCATGTCGTCATAGATCACGGTGGCGTCTTCTGTCGACAGCAGAATCTCGGCCAGCCCGGGGTGCTGGTCGTACTTGGCGCGCAGCAGGCGCGTCATGACGGCGGTCCGGACATGTTCCCAGCCCTCGCGGCGAGGCGCCTCGGCCGCGAGCTTGCGCGCCGCGGAGGCGCTTTCCGCCGCCGCGATCGCGCCCCGGACCTCGGGCTGAGCAACCGACAGAGCCCAGTAGGCATGGGCAACGGAGGGGTATCCGGCCTCCCCCACGGTGATCGGGGCGGGGTAGTCGTTGCGCAGGCCGACCTTGCCGGGATCGTCCACCGGCTCCCTGGGAAACGTCTGGGCGACGTGGACCGCCGGAGCATGGGACGTCACTGGTCCGTCCGCGGGGCCGCGCTTGGGCCGCTCGGCCGTCCAGCGGGCCCGCTCCTCGAAGTACGCGAGGGCACTGTCGTAGTCCTTCTGCGTGACCGTTCCGTCGAACGACAGGTAGGTCCGGCCTCCGGGCCCTGCTACCAGTACCCGCAGCGGCTGGTCCTTGCGGTCCATATCACCCAGCGCGTAGCGGCGCTGGGTTTCCGGGATCGCGAGGAACGCGGTGCGGGCAACGGCCCGGTTCTCCTCGGTCCGGTCAGCGAGGAAGGCATCGACGGCGGCGAGGCAGCGGCCGGTCGAGTCGGGCCGCCCGTTCAACTGCTCGATGGTGTCCCGCACTTCGGCGAGCAGCAGCTCAGGGGTCTGCCAGCTCTGCGGCTCGCTGAACTTCCACTCCGCCAACTCGTCCGCGGACGCCTCCCCGCCCTCCGGGAGGCTGGTGGCCACCCAGCCGGTGCGCAGTTTCTCCTCGAACTCCTCGATGGTGACCAGGCCCCAGCAGTCGATGAGCCCGTCGGCGTAGATGAAGAGGTCGGTGAGGAAGTAGTAGCTGTTGCGGATGAAGACGTGCCGCCAGGTTCCGGGTATGCGGACGCCGTCCACGGTGCGATAGGTGATCCGGTTGCCGATCATCCTGAGATTGTGTCGCAGCGCACGCCCAGTCGACGCCGGTTCTTCCTCCGGGGCGGCTGAACCGCCTCGCTGGGCCGGCGCCCACGTCCGGGCCGACAACCTGCTCGCCGAGCTCGCTGTCCTCGGCGTCCGTCAGCCCGGCCCCGCCAAGCACCGCGCCACGCTGGCCCCCGGCACCGCCCTCGCCCTGGAACTCATCGCCCAGGCCGCCGACGGCGACCTGCTGCCTGCCGCAGAAGGCGCTGCGGCAGCAGGCGGCGGTACACGCCCTGGTTCGGAGAGGCGGAGCAGGGCCAGGAGGGGGGAGCCAGCGGCCGAACAGCTGTAAGCGTCGGCGGCCCGGCTCGACCATCCGCCGGTGGCCGAGGCCCTCGTGATCGGAGCGCGAGGGGGCACCCCGGCGGGACCCGCTCCAAGTAGACCGCGCCGGGTGGTGTTCGGATGCAAAGGATCAAGCGATTCCGCCGGACCGTGCCACGGCCCGCGGACAAGGTCATCACGGGCATACTCGACCTCTACGCCGGGCTGCCAGACCTGGGATGCGTTCAGGTAGCAGCCCGGCTGTTTGAACACCCACTCGAAGCGGGACAACGCGTCAGCAACAGTATTGGTCCACAGCCGCTCGTCTTCGACTCGCCGGACCGCTGCACGCGTCCGCGCGGAGACACCCCGAATCCGGCGCACCGCAACATTCCTGCGTGGCCGCCATCGCTCAGCACGGACGGCCTTCGGACGCCTACGCGGCATCGGCCTTTCGGATCAGCATGACGCCAGGACCGCACACCCAGCCCGCGCCAACGGTCCTCCATGACAACCGATCAAGTCCGTGTACGTCACCAGCCCGGAGCGGACCAACTTCGCTGTCCAAGGACATCGGTGCTTCCGGCCGGTCACCTCCCCGGCCGGTTCGGCCCGACCGCTCGGGAACGGGAGCTCAGACCGCCATGCGCGGTGCCCGCTGTGACGGCCCGTCGAGCCGCACCGCCGCCCGGTGGGCCGGCATCATCGGCGTGCCCGCCCCGGAAGACAGCACGGTTCCGGCGGTCGCGGCCAGTCGGCCCGCGTGGACGGCGGCGGCCAGGGCGAGGGCGTCCAGGCACGCGAGGTCGCCGGGCGGGAAGCGGTCGGAGGCGCGAGCCGCTTCGGCGAGCGCCCTCGTCCTCTCCGCGACCTGGTGGTAGGTCCGGGCTCCTGCGGCGGGGCCGTCGGGGAGGTCGACCGGGGGAAGGTTCCTCCAGGCCGCCCTCAACGCGGCCACCCGGGGGTGCCGGGAGCCGCGCAGGCGGCAGCCCATCTCGGTCGCCGTCCACGCGCTGAGCGCGTCCGCGACCAGCAGGGAGCCGCCGCTCGCGCCCTGCCTGCTCGCGTACGGGGCGTGCCGGGCGGCGGGCGGGGGCGGGGTGAGGCCGGCGGCGGGCGCGATCCGGCGGGTGTGCTCGTCCGCGGCCCGCGTGACGGCGTCCAGCACCGCCACGTCGGCGCTGCGGAACCGGCGCGCGGTGCGGGCGGCGTCGGCCAGGGAGCGGGCCGCCCTCGCCAGCCGGGCGTAGGCGCGTGCCACCGGCGCCGGTTCGACGCCGGGGCGCGGGATCCCCTGCCAGGCCCTGCGCAGCGCGGCGACGCGCGGATGGGCGGAACGCGCGAGCCGGCGGCCCATCGGTGTGCCGGCCCAGGCGGCGAAGGCCGCGGCGACCCGGTCGGCCCCGTCGGCCAGCACCGCGCGCCGGTCGGCCCGCTCCGCCTTGGCCACGGCCGCGACCTCGGCGTCGAGTGCGTCCAGGCGTCGGGCGGTGGCGCGGTCGACGGGACGGCCGAGGACCCGTGCGGCCAGCGTTCCGGCCCGCCGGGACAAGGCGCGCAGCGCGGTCCAGGCGGGCGTGCCGCCGTAGCCGCGGGTGGTGAGGTCGTGGGCGAGGTCGGCCGCGTGGCGGGCGACCGACCGGCAGGCCGCGGCGCAGATCCCCCGCAGGAGACGGGTGGCCCGGTACTCACCGTCGGCGAGCACCGTCTGCTGCCCGACGGCCTCCTTGACGGCGGCCCAGGCCCCGACGGCCGCCGCCTGGACCGACTGGACCTGTGCCCACTGAGGCAGCGCCAGCCACCACTCCGCGCGGGCCCGTACGGTCTCGATGGCGGAGGTGAGTTCGGTGAGGGCCTGCTCGGGCGGGAGCCCGGCGTGCGCCGCGTCGTCGGGGGCGGGCTCGTGCCGGACGTCCCGCGGGGCCGCTGTCAGCACACCGAGGCGGTCCCGCAGGAGTGCGGCCTGCTCCTGCGGCATGTCGGCGGTGAGTGCCAGCGCGTCGGACACCCATCCGTCGTCGGAGGAACGGAGCTTCGGGGCGGGGGCCCCGTCGTCCTCGGCCCGGGCCATGCCGCCGTCGTCGTCGGGCCCCGTGTCCAGGCCGTGCAGGGCCGCCTCGTCGTCGGCCCGCTCGCGTTCGCGTTCCCACCTCTCGTGGTCGCGGACCTGGACGTCCCAGAGGTCGCCTTCCTTGACGAGCTGTTCGTAGAGCGAGGTCGGGGCGTTCGGTCCGGTCATCGCGAGGTAGGCGTCATGGGGCCGGAACGCCCCGCCGCCGGTCATGAGCTCCTCGGACTCCTCGCCGCGGTGGACCCAGAGGGACTCCTCTTCGGAGCCTCGCCGGTAGGCGCGCACATAGGTACTCCCACCGACTCTCCGGGACTCGACGATCTCGTACGCCGGGTCGTCGAAGACGCTGTAGGGCGGTTCGGCGGGCTCGGGTGGCATCAGGTGCTCCTCTGGGGCGGCCGGCTTCCACCGGACCTCGGCGGGCGGGCAGGGTGTCGTCGGATCCGGCGCACTACAGCGGCGGCTCGTCGCTGTTCAGCTCGGCCGCCAGGGCCGGGCTGGGGTGTTCGCGCTCGCGGGTGCCGAGGCCGCCGGGCTCCTCCAGCCACTGCCGCAGGGTCTCCTCGTCCGGACCGCCCCAGGGCCGGGAGACCGGGTCGGCGTGCCCGTTGGCGCACTTCGGACGGCGGGTGGTCGGGAGGAGGTTGTTCGCCGTGATCAGCCAGTCCGCCTCGGCGGTGTCGCGGCCCGGGCTGGGGCAGGTGTAGGAGCGGACCCATCCGATCTGCAGCGCGAGGAGGACCTCGATGACGTCCTCGTGCCGGTGCCAGCAGGGCGGTACCGAGGCCCGGGCCTCCGGGTTGACCTCCACCAGCCAGCGCAGCCAGTGGCCCAGCTCCTCCAGCCGGGAGCGCCGCTCCTCCGGCTCCATGTCGCGCAGGACGATCCGCGGCACGGGCGCCGGGTCGGGTTCGGGGACGTCCGCCCACGGATCGGCCGGGTCCAGGTCGTCGTCGGTCAGGTCGGTATAGGTCTCGGACACGGTGTTCTCGTTTCGTCAGGAGGGCTTGTCCAGCGGGACCGCGGCGGTGGGCGGGTGGCCCGGCCTCGGCGGGGTCACCAGCGGCACCGGGTCCGCGGTGGCGCAGAGGGGCGGGAGGGGCCTGCGGGCGAGGAGCTCGATCAGGTCCGGGTCGGCATAGGTGCGGCGGAGCTTCACCCGCACCGGGCGCTGGTTGCCGTAGACGGCGATCGCGGTGAAGTCGGGCAGCTCCCGCAGCACGTGGGTGGGGGCGAGGTCGGTCTCGACCAGCTGCTCGGAGGTGGAGCTGCCGCCGCCTCCCCTGCTGGTGGACTTCCTCGTCACCAGGGCCCGGCCGAGCAGGTTGGTGAAGGCCTTCAGCGTCTCGGGGTCGGCGTTGCCGGGCAGCAGCATGCGCAGGCCGGAGGCGTTCATGACGGTGTTGGCGGCCTCGCGGCCGAGCACGCCGATCAGCTGGCTGAGGTCGTGCCACACGGTCAGCACGGTGATGCCGATGCCGCGTCCGACGGTCAGCAGCCTCGGCAGGGCCTTGTAGCGGAAGCAGTTGCCGGCCTCGTCGATGATGAGGCCGAGCGCGGGGTCGAGGGGCCGGCCGGTGCGCTGGTAGCGGGCCTGGGCGGCGTGGACGATGCTCGCGGTGATCGCGGTCAGCAGCGGCGCGAAGCGTTCGCCGTCGGCCTCGCTGGCGATCAGGCAGACGGTGGCGCACCGGTCGAGGACCTCCTCGGCCGTGAAGTCGCTGGCGGCGGCGGTGGCGCGGACCTCCTCGTCCGCGTACACCTTGGTGATCACGCTCAGGGTGAACCTGATGCTCCCGACGCCGTCGGGGTGCAGGGCGAACGCGGCGGCGTAGTCGTCCGCGACGTCGGGGTGGCCGCCGTCGACCAGGATCTCGCGGACCTCGTCCACGGCGTCGTCGGCGAGCGCGAGCCAGCGCCGGAACGTGGTGATGTCCCCGCCGGCGAGGTTGGCGGCCAGCAGCACGCCCTTGACGACGGCCTTGGCCTGGTCGACCCAGGGGCCGGACCGCGGGTCGCCCGCGGTGGAGGCGGCGTCGGCCAGCCAGCCGGCCATCCGGTCGGCGGCCTTGGCGTCCGCGCAGTAGTCGACGGGGGACCAGCGGGCGGTGGGGCGGTCGGGCAGGCCGGCCGGGGCGACGACGTACACCGGGCCCAGGGCCGCCCGCCGCGCGTACACCACGTCGAGGTCGGCCGCCTTGACGGTGGTCATCACGCAGGGGCCGTACCACTCGGCGGCGATCGGCAGCACCAGCCCCGTGGTCTTGCTGCTGCCAGGCAGGCCGAACACCGTCGCGCTGATGTTCTCCTTGGCGGCGAGGATCCAGTTCCGGCGGCCCTTGCTGCGGCCGAAGGCCATGCGGTTGCGACGCAGGTCGGGCTCCTCGGCTACCCGGAGCCGACGTTCGGTCGCCCGGCCGCCCCAGCGGGCGCCATCGGTGCCGGGATCGGTGCCGCGGCGCATCCACAGCCACGTCCCGCCCGCGACCGGGCCGGACCAGATCAGCACCAGCAGTGGCCACCACAGCCAGCCCGATGGTGCCGGAGCGAAGGCCGCGCCCGGGCCGCGCAACGGCCAGGTGACGGCGGCGAGGCCGGCGCCGCCGACCAGGCGGCAGGAGTGCCCGGTGAGCAGGGCGGCGGCCCGGGCGGCGAGCACACCGGAGGCCAGCAGCCACAGCACCGCGGCGCCGAGCACGGTCGCGGCCCAGGTCGGCTCGGAGCGCTGGTCGCCCGTCACAGGGCCATCCGCTCGTCCGTGTGGTACAGCTCCTTCTCCTTCTCGGTGAGGTGGAGCTGGACCGGATAGGCGCCGGAGCGGCCGGGCATCCACAGGCCCCGCCCGGCGTGCGCGCGGCCCCAGCCGGAGACGAGCTCCACCTGCGGCTCGGTGAGGCCCACCGCGTCCCGGATCGCGCCCAGCGAGCGGACGTCCTGAGCCATCGTGATCTTGGTGTCGAACGACGAGACCATGTGCTGGGCGATCATCACGGCCTCGGACCCGGCCGGGCCGACCGCCTCGAAGTCCGACAGCCGGTGGGTGGCGGCGAGGTCGAAGACCCCGTCGGCCCGGTGCAACCTGAGGTCGGAGTCGAGCTTGCGGATCACCGTGGCGCCGCCGACCTGGAGCGCGCGCCACAGCTCGTCCCTGACGACCAGGCGCTGGGGCCCGTCGGGCTGGTCGATCGCGGCCTGGGTCCAGCTGGAGATGCACATCATGATCATGGCGACGGTCTCGTCGCCGTAGGCGCGGGTGCGGGAGATGTCGATGCTGACCATCGGCGCGGACCAGTCGATGCGGCTGGTGGAGGTCTCCGCCGTGCTGAACAGGTCGCCGACGTGCCCGTCGAGCATGGTGGCCAGCGCCGCCCGGGACGCCCTGGTCGCCTCCCGGGTGGCCTGGATGTCCTCGCCTCGGATCCGCAGTTCGCGCGCCATTCCGGTGCTCGGGTCGCGCAGGGCGGCGTGCACGGCCCGCAGCGTCGGGGTGGCCAGCACGGTGTTGCCGCTCAGCTGGCCGGTGACCTCCTTGATCGCGGCGGAGATCGCCTCCGTCTCCTCCGGCGTCAGCGGCCTGCGCATCTGCAGTTCCAGCAGCGTGCACAGCAGGCTCAGGCGGCGCCGGTGGATCTCCGTCAGGCGCTCGCGCCACTCCACCGGGTCGGTGACGTGCTCCAGCCCGTCGCCGAGCGAGCCGGCGTCCAGGGGATTGACGCGCCCGGGCAGGCCGGGGCCGAGCTCCAGCGGTTCGCACCCGAGCCAGCGGCACACCCGTCCGTACTCGCCCTTCACGTCACCGGCGATCAGCACCTTCACCCCGAACGCCGCCAACCTCGTGGACAGGGCCTTGATGAGCGCGCTCTTCCCGGCTCCCATGGTGCCGGTGACCAGCACCGCCGGATTGGAGACGATCCTGTGCTGGACCCACGCTCCCGGGTGCATGGAGAACTGCCGGCCGGTCAGGACGTCGTGGCCGATGTAGGCGCCGACCGCGGGCAGGGCCGAGCCGCCCCCGAAGGGGTAGAGGCCGGCGAGGTTGTAGGTGTCGCAGCGGTAGACCTCGGGGGCCGCGACCCGTACGGCCCTCCCGGCGTGGGGGCCTGGCCACCCCAGGACCGGCGTCGGCGCCGCGGCGGCCGGCCGCTGGTGTGCCCGCCGCCCGCGCTGGGCCGGAACCGGTGCCGGTCCGGTCGTCAGGACGTCCGGCAGGCCGATCGAGGGCAGGTCGGTGTCCCCGCGGCGCCTCCAGTCGCGCAGGCGGCCCATCAGATCACCGCCCGCCGCTTCACCGGCAGACCCAGGCCGAGCGGCAGCGTCGCCGCGAAACCCGAGTCCTGCGCGGCGTAGAGCTCTCGCAGGCGAAGGCCGGAAGTGTACGCGTCGCGCTTCAGTCGGGCGGTCGCCAGTGGCAGCTCGCCGGGCTCGTCGACCGTCACGGTGACCACACCGGTGAAGCGCGCGATGCCGTGGCCCGCCGTGCGGGCGTGGTCCTGGTCCTGGGTGTCGACCAGCGCCTTGCGCTCGTCCAGGGACTCGATCCGCCCGCCCCGTGCGCGGACCCGGCGCTTGACGTCGGCCTTGGTGCGCTCGCGGCTCAGCGTGGCCCGGGCAGTACGGGCACCGAGGCACTCGTAGGTCAGGGAGACACTCCGCCGGGCGTTGCCGGAGGCGCTCATCAGCGGGGTCAGCACGCTCGCGTACACCCGGCCCTCGGGCCAGCCGTAGACCTCGAAGCTCGCCGAGACGCCGCTGTCGTGCCGGTAGCGGCCCCAGTGCTGCTCGGCCGCGGCGGGGCCGGCGGCCGACTCGTCCACGCCCGGCGGTGTGCCGGCCCACCCGGGCGCGCACGCGGCCGCCGCGTGGGCGGCGAGCACGGGCGCCTCGCCCGGGTCGTAGGCGGTGCGGATCACCTCGGCGATCTGGCCGACGGTCAGCGTGGCGACGACCTGGAGGTCGGCGGCGGCGATCGCGCCCTGCATCGCGAGCAGCTCGCGCACCAGGACGGCGGTCGCCCCCAGGGTGCCGCCGCCGGAGCTCCTGATGTCCTGGCGGACCCGGGACGCGGCCAGGGTGACGGTCAGGTAGGTGCGGCGGGTGGACGCCGCGGGCGCCGCCTCGGCGGCGAGAGCGGTGACCAGGTCGTGGGCCGCCGCGGGCGCGCCCCGGTCGAGGTGGCCGGTCGTCCAGGCCATCAGCGCGGTGCCGTCCTCGGGAGCGGACCGGTCGGTGACCGAGATCCGCACGATCGGCCCGCCCTCGACGCAGTGCCCCCGGAGGAAGCCGCCCCAGCCGGAGACCCGGGCGTTCACCCGGGCGGTGTCGGCGAGCGCGATCCCGGGGTAGCGCACCTCCATGATCGCCGAGTAGTGGCCCTGCAGCGGGTCGTGGACGACCCCGATCTCACGGCCGGCCCCGGTGGGCACCGTCAGGAACTCCAGGCGGGCCAGCACACCCGGCAGGTCCGTACGCCGCGAACCGTCCGACCGCCGGGGCGCGAACGCACCACTGAAGAACATCGTCTGCCTCCTGACGACAGCAACCTCGAACCGGACCGCGAGGACCGCCCACTCCGCCGCGGTCAGGCCGTACACCCGCAGGTACACCGCCGCGAGCAGCAGCAGCGCGACCGGCACGGCGACGATCTCGCCCGCCCACGCGTGGGTGTAGACCGGCAGCATCGCGACCAGGCCCGCACCGGCGACCGTCACCAGGCCGCCCAGGCTCAGCTCGCCCAGGTACGGGCCGCGCTCGCGCTGCCAGCCGCCGTACGTCGCCGGCTCCTCGGGGGACGTCACGTTCCCTCACCTCCTGGTGGCGGGTCGGCCGGCAGGGGATGGACCGGTGCCGGGGTCGGGCGGGTGGAGGCCGTCGGGACGTCCGTCGGGCCGGGCTGCGGGGGAGCAGGCGGCGCGGGGACCTGCGGCGGGCGGGCCGGGGCAGGACGCGGCGTACCGGGAGCCGGAACGGGCGGGGGCCCGACCTGGAGACGCAGCGGCCGGGGCCCCCGCGGTGCCCGGCGACCCGGCTGGGGGAGAGGCCTCGCCGGAACGGCTGGGCGGCAGGTTGACGGATCCGCCCATGTCGCGCCCGGAGCTGAGCCCGGCGTGCGCGGCCATCGCGTCCAAGCCGCCGGAGGCCAGCTCGGTGCCCGCCTTCGCGCCCTGAGCGGCCATCAGCCCGGCCAACACCGCGCGACTGGCCGAGGAGCGCGGGCCGCCGTCCGCCTTGCGCCGGTCCGCGTCGTCCGACTCCAGCGCCCTGGCCAGTGCCGGCCCCGGCGGCGCCGCGCCGCTCCCGGACGGAACCCCGCCGCCGCGGCCCCAGATCGCCGAGGCCGCGGTGCCGCCGACCGCGCCGATGATGCCACCGGCGACCGACCCGCCGCTGGAACCCCCGCCGGCGAACGGCATGAAGCGGGCGGTCACCGGCCAGGCGACGGCACCGACGCCGACGACCAGCAGGCCACCGACGACGCCCGTGACGGTGGTGGCCGCGCCGACCATGCCCTCCCCGATCAGCAAGGTGATCACGACGACCGGCTTGATCATGACGATCGAGTACACGGCCTTGCGGGCGGTCGGCGCCCACTGCCGGGTGAACTCGCTGATCGCCCCGGCGGCCGACACGGGGAACGCCACGACGAGGAGGTCGAGGGCGTCGTGCCGGAAGATGAACTCGATCCACATCAGCCCGGCGACCAGGCATCCGACGACGCCCAGCACCAGCAGCCAACCCATCTCGGAGACGGCGTCCATCCCGGCGAACAGGCCGCTGATCCGGGCGACGAACTGGTCGGTGGTCTGGCCGGAGGAGCGGATCATCCAGGTGGAGACGTCGTCGGCGGCCCAGATCAGGGTCTGGGTGACGGTGTACATGGCCGCGCAGCTCAGGCCCCACTCGACCAGGCCCGTGACGGCGGTGGCGATCCCCTTGCCCTCGTGCGAGACGCAGGTGCGGGTGACCTCCACGCACAGCAGGATCGTCACGATGATGGCGGACAGCTGGAGCATCAGGGCGAGGGTGTCCGAGATCCCGTCAGCGTCCAGGTCCACGACGGACCCCTCCAGGACCGCCTTGGCCATCTCCCCGAGCACCCACTTCGCCGCGCTGGAGAAGGTGTGGGCGAGCCGGCTGGTGCCCTCATCGGCGATCGCGGCGCCGGGGTTCTTCAGGGCGGCGGCGAGGCTGTGCTTGGCGCCGACCATGCAGTGGGTGCTGTTGGTGTGCTGCTGGCACCACGCGGCCATCTCCTTGTCGGCGTTCTCGCAGTAGACCTCCATCCCGGGCAGGGGCAGGAGATCGGCGTCGCAGTACTTGTGCTTGAAGGTGGCGTACACGCAGGTGGTGAGCGGGTCGTCCCTCAGCCCGAGGGCCTGGCAGCCGCCCTCGTCGAGCGGTACACAGCCGCCGCGCGCGTCCATCTGCTCGGCCGGGGGCTTCGGTTGCGGACCGGTGGCGGCCGGCTTCTCGGGCTGCCCGACGGGCCGGGTGTGCGCGGGGCAGGGCGTTCCGGTGATGGCGCCCGGGACGGGAACCGGCGGGGGCGCGGCGGCGAACGCGGCGGCGGGCCCGGTCAGCGCGGCCAGGACGAGCACCAGGGCCAGCATTGCGCGCCGCACGCTAGTGCTGGTAGGCAACGGGCCTCCAGCCGGCCGCGTCAGCCTGCGCGGTACCCGGATCCTCGACGACCGGGGATTGCGTGACCTTCTTTTCGATCAGATGCCAGTCGCCTCCGTTCCACACCACCGGGGCGGCGATGGCGAAGACGCCGGTGCCGTGTTGGATGCCGCTGACGGTGGGAGTCTGGGTGGTCAGCAGCCACACGTCGACGGCGTCCGCGCTTACGGGAGTTGCCTGGTAGGCGCGGACCTGGAGGGCGATGAAGTCCGAGCCGGTGCTGCCCCCGGCTTCGGGGAGGCCGAGCAGGCGCCGCCAGTCCCGGGCGTCCGCGATCGCCAGCGAGGTCAGCTTGAAGAAGTTCTCGTCGCCCTGGCCGGCCATCACCATCATCTGCGCCGGGGCCGCGTCGGGGCTCAGCAGGTCGCGGGCCTCGGTGTAATGGGCGGCCGCGGACACGGCACCGGCCAGGGTGTGCGGGTAGCCGACCGGGATGCCCTGCTCGACCCGGGCGGGCGCGGGCAACGGCACCGCGTCCACCACCGTGGACGGGCTCGCGGACGGAGGCACGGCGGCAGCCGAAGCGGTGGCGGGGGAGGCAGCGTCGGCCCCCGGTTCGGGCCCGGTCTGCCAGAGCAGGACGGCGACCGCGCCCGCGGCGGCGGCCGCTGCCAAGGCCGCCCCGGTGGCCAGCCTGCGCAGGGCCCGGTGCCGACGGAGCTCGACGGAGTCCACCTCGTCAGCCCTTCAGGCTCGCGCCGAGGTAGACGATCGGCCAGGCCAGCCCGATCACCACGGCCGCCCGGAAGCATTTCGGCATGCCGGCCTTGCCCCGCGCACTGACGTCCGGCTTGTCCGAGATGCTGCCGAACGAGTCCATCGCGGCGCACGCGCACAGCGCGCCGACCACCAGGGCGAGGCAGATCCCCATCGTCCAGTTCACGATCGTGGTCAGCGCGCTGCCGACCTCCCCGGTCGGGACCTGCGGGGTGAAGTTCTTCCCGATGTCGTAGAACGACCCGCTCGGGGCGGCGGTGGGGTCATTGAGCGGCAGAGCGGTCAGCCGGGCCGCCGGCAGGGACGTATAGGTCGTCATGCGAGGGGTCCTCCGGAGTGGCGGCCGTCCCGGCCGGGGCGCGCAGCGGGCCCCAGGACCTCTCGGCCGTGGTGATCAGGGTGTCGGTCAATTGGGAGCCGGCCGCCTCGAACCGGCGGCTGAGCCGGTCGGTCCGCAGGGCGTGCGCCCGCCAGGCGGGGCAGTGCGGCACCCGGACCACCGCGCCGACCCGGGGAGCGAGCATGGTGGCGACCGCCCGGCACTGCCGCGGCATCCCTCCGGCCACGCCGACCAGCACCAGCACGCACCGCTGAAGCGGCAGTCCCGCGCTCTCGGCGGCGGCGATCGCGACGGCGGCCGCCTCCAGCCCCTCTCGCGACGTCGGCGCGCAGATCACCGGCACGGCCCGTTCCAGCAGCATCCACCGGGCGGTGCGCGAGCGGACCCCGGCGTCACCGAGGTCGTCCGCGACGGTCAGCGCCGTGTCCGCCACGCTCACCCGCCAGCCGCCCATCCCCGCCAGCGCCGGCCACGCCGACGGCGCCGAGGGCAGCGCGAGCGGCGGCTGCGACCAGGGCCTGCGGTCGGTGAGCACCTGGACCAGGCCGTCCAAGCAGGACGAGGCGGCCGCGCGGACCTGACCGGTGTGGAGCGACCGGTCGGCGGGCACGGAGGCGAGCCCGGTGCCGCCGGCCAGCGGCCAGCGGCGCCACGGCGACAGCGCGGTCGGCGCGCAGTCGAGCACCACCGTCGGGGCGAGCCGGGCCAGCCCGGCCGCGGCGAGCAGGGCCACGGTGCTCCGGCCGCAGCCGGCTGCCGCCCCCAGGACCGGGACGACCAGCCGGGTGCCGGAGTGCAGCCCGGCCACGGGCGCGGACCTGCCCACGACGCTCACCCCCACCTGACCTGGCCGATGATCAGCGATGCCATCCGTGGCCATCACTGGCTGTAGCCGCACTGTCTAGCACAGTGACGGCCATTCTGCTTACACTCGGCGATCGGCTGAGAGCTGATAGTGATCGGGAGTGTGTCGGTGCAGTACGACCCTGCAGGGGCGGGCCGCCGCTGGTCCCCTTCCCCACCTCCGGGTACGCGCGCGTCGTCAGCGCCGGCCCGCCCGGGGCGGTCGGCATCTGACATGCCGTCGGGTACCACACGATCGAGGGACCTGGACCATGCCCAAACAGGCGATCCTGCTGGCGGCGGGCGCGGCCACCGCGCCCGCCGGGGTGCTCGCCCTGGTGCTGCTGGCGGCCGCCACCGACACACCGGCCGCCGCGAGCGCTCCCGGGCGCGGACCGTACGGCAGCGCCCTTCGGCCGGGCAGCGTCCCGGCCCGGTATGTCCCGATGATCGAGCGCGCGGCCGGGGCCTGCGACCAGGGCTTGACCTCCCCCCGGCTCGCCGCCCAGCTCCACCAGGAGAGCGGCTTCGACCCCAACGCCCAGAGCCCGGCGGGCGCCCAGGGCATGGCCCAGTTCGTCCCGGACACCTGGCATACCTGGGGCCGGGACGCCGACGGCAACGGTGTGACCAGCCCGTTCGATCCGGCCGACGCGATCGACGCCCAGGGTCGGATGATGTGCTCGCTGATCCGCGAGGCCCGCGACTCCGGCATCGACGCCGACCCGTGGCAGCTCGCGCTCGCGGGCTACAACGCGGGCTGGCACGCCGTCGAAGCCGCCCACGGCATCCCGCCCTACCAGGAGACCCGGCAGTACGTCGCCGCCGTCGTCGCCGCGGTTCCGGACTTCACCGCCCCCCTGTCCGCCGGGCCGCAGGGCCCCGCCGACGGCGTCCTGCCGTCGGGGTGGGACGTCCCGGCCGGTACCCACCCGCAGGCCGCCGCCGCGATCCGCTGGGCCCTGGCCCAGCGCGGCGGCTGGTACACCTTCGGCGGGGACTGCGCCGACCCGCTGGGCACCGCGCCCTCCCACCGGTGCGACTGCTCCAGCCTGATCCAGCAGGCCTACGCCCACGCCGGGATCCGGCTGAGCCGCTCGACGTTCACCCAGGTCGGGGAGGGGCAACCGGTCGACCCGGACAGCATCCGGCCCGGCGACCTCGTCTTCACCACCGGAACGGACGGCGGCCCGGGCCGCCCCGGCCATGTCGCCCTCTACATCGGCGACGGCCTCCTCCTGGAGGCCCCCCGCACCGGCCTCCAGATCCGGACGGGCAGCTACCAGGCCTGGAGAGCAGCCGGCAGCGGCCCCGAACAGGTCGTCGCCGTCCGCCGGATCGTCACCTGATCCCCCGTCCGGGTGACCGGATTCGCCCACAACCCCCGGGTTATCCACAGGAACCCGCGCTACCGGCCCCCGGGGACGGCCGGATCGGTCACCCTGACCGCCACGACAACAACCGACGAAGGAGTCCGCCATGACGACCGCCTGGTTCGACCGCCTCGCCGCCCGCCTCGCCGAGCCCGGCATCCAGGGCCCGCTCTCGGCGGCCTGGTCCCTCGCCAACCAGACCGGGTACTGGGCCCTGGCCGTCACCACCGACACAGGCGGCGACACCCTGGCCGCCTGCGGTACCTTCAACCACGCGATCGAGCTCCGCGGCTTCCTGCCGGAGCCCGACGACGGCGACGACCCCGAAACCGACCTCACCTTCGCCGACGGCCGACGGCTCGCCGAATTCCTGGAGCAGGCGGAGCTTCGGCTTTCGGCAGCGGCCGCCACCGCGGCGACGCCGGACGAGGCCTACACCGTCCTGGTTGCCGTTCGCCTCCTCGGGCACACCGCCGCCGCCGTGCGCACCACGCTCCGCCCGGCCGAGACCGCCCGGTGAGCGCGGAGTTCGGCGAGTTCCTTGTGCTCGCCGGCAGCTACCTCAGCGACTCCGACTACCTGCCGATCGAGCGGAGCTCGGAGCTCTACCGACGGACCGTCGGCCATCAGGTCGCGGATCTGCTGGACCTCCTCCTCGCGGTGGAGACCCGGTACGCCTGGGAACCGGTGGACACCCTCCCCGACCGGGCGCCCACCGGCCCCGGCCCGGCACCGGACAGTGCCTGCCGGGCCCGGCTGCACGTAGCCCTGGCCGAAGCCGCCCGACAGCTCAGAGCCGCCTACGGCAAGCCGCCGGCCCTCACGGCCCTCCAGGCGTTCCAAGCACCCCGGTACGTCCCCCATGCCATCCAGGCCCTGCGCACCGGCCTGGACCTGCTCGCCACCCACACCGATCCCGACGGCCGACCCCTCACCCGGCACGGACTCGCCCTGGAGAGCACACACCTGCGCACCGCCGTCCTGGTCCGCGTCCTCGCTCTCGCCGGAACGGTCGCGGACCTGGTGGGCCGCCTCGGCGAGGCCACCTCCAGCGCGTCCTTCACCGAACGCATCCGTGGACTCGGCCGGGTCGTCGACCAGCTGGCAGTGGTGCAGCAGGAGGTCCCGGCGCTCGCCGCCGACCCGGACGTCCGGATCGGCGGCGCGGCGCTCGACACCGTACGGCCCCGCGCGCTGCTTCAGCCGGACCCGCCTCGCACTGCGGAGACCCCTGCGCAGCTCAGCGCCGGCGCCGCCGCCTCGGCCGACCGGCTCGCGGACATCAGCTGGCGCGCCGTACAGGTGGGTGACGACTCCCACGCACACACGGCCTCCGCCATGGGCACCGCGGCCTCCAACGCCTTCGCCGTCTACCAGCTGACCCGGTTGCTGTTCACCCACGCTGCCACCCACGCTCCCGCCACCGTGTCCGCCCACCTCGCGTCCGTCCACGCCGCCGATACCGCCTGGGAAGCAGCCGAGCTCGCCTGGCGCCGCGTACGCGCCTGTTGGTTCCCCCTGCGCTCCGCTCCCGACAACACCCTCTCCGCCGTCACCGCGGAGTCGCACGCCCTGGTCGACCGGGTGGGCCGGCTCCTCTACGCCGACCCGGCCTGGCGGCTGTCCCACGGCCACGGGGGACCGACCCGTCAGGCCTGCGACATCGCCTCGGCCCTGCCGGTGTGGAGCGACGCCCTGCGCCAGGTCTCCGCTCGGCTCCAGCACCTCGCCGAAGACCACGCGGTCCTCGCCGAGCGCCTCGCCGACACCCGACGGCTGATGATGCGGGCCTCCGGCCCCACGCACAACCGGCTGCCGGCCCGGCCGCTGCCCGCCGACCGACGTGCCGAGCTCGCCGAGGAGTACCGGTCCGCCGGCCAGGCGAGCGCGGCCGCCGAGCGGGCCCTCGCCACCGTGGTCTCGGCGCTCGGAGCCGACCTCGCCGCCCAAGGCCTCTACCACCGGCTCGCCTCCACCCCCGACCCTCAGGCCGCCGACCGCATCACCCTCAGGCGCTCAGCGGCCCGTCTCGCCGCTACCGGGCAGAACCCGCAACCGACCCGGCGCCCGAGGCGGAGCGGCCTGGGACTGTGAACCACTGGACCCGCCGGGCGGAGTCCAAGGAAGCGACGTGGCCGACACCGGTGACGATTCCTGCGAGGTGCCTCCCCGCCAGTCGGCGCCGACACCTGGACCACCGGCAAGCGCTGTGCCTTCGCCGACGACCCGATCCACAGTCGGCTGCTCGCGCTCGAGCGGTGGGTCGACCTCGTATGTCCGCAGGACCACACAGCGGCGGTATGCGGCGACGACTTCGGCGACAGCGGCGAGGCGGCCGATCGGGGAGGCGCCGAGGGCGGCGGCATCGCCGAGCTGGAGGTCGTCCTTCGTCAGCCTCTCAGCCCCGGGCCCTGACCGACGAGGCCACCGGCGAACCCGTCCCCTGTACCCATGCCGACAACAGACCGTACGATGCTGACGAAGGTTCAGAGTCGGCTCGCCGGGGCGCAGCTGAGACAGCCAGCCGCTGGGGGGTTGGCCCGGCACACGTCGGGCTCCGGATTCGAACTGAATGGATTGGCGCACTCTGACCCGAATCCGCAGGTAGTGGCTGGCGGCCAGTCAGTTGATCTCTGTGCTGGCCGTTGGCGCCGTTGTGGTGTGGCCGGGTAGGCCGGTGGCCCGGCTGTCGCGCGGGTGGGCGGCTTTCCAGGGCGGTGTCGGGTGGTTCGGGCCCGGTCGGGGCAATCGGTCAGGCTACTGAAAGGTGCCGGTGGGCACGGATCCGGGCCAGCGTGTTGGCGATCAGCTCACTGGCCGCGGCAGTGAAGCGGAGTTCGTGGCGGCGGGCGGTGACCGTCCAGCGGGCGGCGCGGTGGATCAGCAGGCGCCGCACGGTGGCGATGCGGCGGCGGGCCTGGCCGATGGGGGCGAGCATCTGCAGCCATGCGGTGAGGTTGTAGGCCAGCAGCGCGCCCCACGTCCACATGCTGTTGACCGCGTGGGAGCCGGAGGGCAGGTGGTTGAGGCCGGCGCCGTGGGCGGTGTCGCGGAACAGTTCCTCGATCCGGGTGCGGCGGCGGAACTCCCATTCCGCCGCCGCGACCTCTCCCCCAGCCTTCGGCCGGGAGGTACCCCCACGTCCAGGTCCAGCTCCTCGTTGGTGACGAAGAACGAGTAGGCGTATGCCTGTTGCTCCAGACCCTCCAGGACCAGGGCGAGCTGGTCCTTGCCGACGGTGCGCGAGCGACGCGAGCGCGGATCCGCGGACAGCTCGGCGGCCTCGTAGCACACCCGACGGGCGATCACGCGGGTGCCCTCGGGCCAGCCGGGCGGAGCGTAGGCCAGCACGGCGACCCGCGCGCTCGGGTAGTCCAGGGAGCAGGTCCAGTCGTCCTCGTGCACGGCGGCGACCGCCCGCCACAACGGCCGGCTGCGCGGGACGCCGAGCCGGAACAGGCATCCGCGGGCCGCGATCTTCTCGGCGACCTTCCCGGCGTAGTAACCCGTATCGCCTTGGAACAGGACCGCACCGGTGGCTCCGGCCGTGCGCACGGCGTCCACCGCCCGGTCGATCTGGCCCAGGGCGTGGGTGCGGCCGTCCGAGCGGCCGTCCAGGAGGTCGGCGACCACGACGGTGCCGGCCTGGGCCCAGTGCGCCGCGTGCACCCGCCCCGCCACCTCGCCCTTGTAGGAGCGGACGACCTGTTCCTTGCGGGTCGAGTAGACCTCGATGTCCTTGGCGTCCAGGTCGATCGTGACCCGCCCGGCCAGGATCCGGGCCCGCTCGGCGACCGGGAGCGCGGCCAGCGCGCGGGCGGTGACCCGCGCGCAGGCCCGCTCGATGCCCTCCCGCCTGGCCTGGTCGAACCGGGCGGCGAGCGTGGCGGCCGTCGTGGACGGCGGGACGGGCGCGGGCAGCAGTCCCTCAGCGACCACATCCGCCCGCAGCCGGTCGAAGCCGACCAGGTGGTCCTCGCCGGTCAGCTGCACCGCGGCCATGGCCAGTGCGAACTCCCCGCCCGACAACCCCCGCTCGCGTTCCTTGACCGGGCCGACCTCCGTATCCAGCGCGGCGGTGACGCCCAACGCCCGGTCCAGTTCCGCGACCAGCATCAGCCCGCCGTTCTCGGTCAGCGACCCGTCCACCCCGCCCAGCTGGGCGTTCAACCGGGTCCAGCGCCTACCGGGGGCACGGAAGGCGGTACGGCGACGCGATATCTTGTTCACCTGGCAGGTGTCCTTGCTGGTAGAGCGATCAGGCGTAGAGAACCTCGATCATCTCAAACCGGCACGGACACCTGTCGTCGTATCAGCCGCCACACCGCACTACTACCTGCGGATTCGGGTCTGAGCCCAATCGCAGCAGGTCAGGAAGTGTCGGCCCCGCGCTCGCGGGGATAGCTCCCTGGCCTCGGTCTCCTCCGCCGTGAGGGCGCGGTCGGCCCCGCGCTCGCGGGGATAGCTCCGTCCGCTTCAAGTGTCGGCCGAACTCGCGGACGTCGGCCCCGCGCTCGCGGGGATAACTCTATATACCGTCAGGTTTGCCGGGCTGTCGGGCACCGTGATCGCCGTGCCGTCGATCGCGCAGACCAGCAGTCCTCGCCACTATGCCCCGGTGGTGCCGATTCCGGCGGCCGGGCCGCAGTGGACCACGACGGAACTGGCTCACCGAATTCGCTGACCGCCTGGCACGCTGCTCACGGAACACTCGTAGAGCGTCGATGCGCCGGCGGGGGTCCGGTGGCGCAGGCGGACACGGCCACCGTTGATCACCGTCAGGTGTATGGAGAAACGGAGATCAGCCGGTGGCCGTGAGTCACAGCGCATACCCTGCCCGGTGAGTCAGCAGCTGGGCCCGCCGGGCGCGCTGATGCACCCGGGTGAAGTTCCCGAGTTCTGATCCATCATATCGCTGAGGTCCGCGAGCTGGGCCTCGTCGAGCGCGATCCGCATTCCCTTGCCGGACAGGTCGATGTTCGCCTCCGGGACGAAGAACGTGAGCCGCTCGTGTTTCGGTTTCGGGGACTCGGGCACCTCGCGCTTGTCGGACATGATTTTCCCTTTCTCGGTTGTTACCGCATGTGCTGAGCGAAATCGCCAGCCATCTTCACATAATTGCGATGCTTGTCCTCGGGCGTGCACGTGGTGATCAGGCGAGAGCCGGTTTTCTTGCTGTCGCGTACGCGGCACGTCCCGCCGCAAAGGTACCGAATCTCGCACGTCTTGCAGCCCTCGACGTGGTCGACGTCGATCTGTTTCGCCAAGCCCGCCACCAGGTCGACGATGTTTCGCAGGGGCATGTCGTCGATGTGGCAGACCTTCCCGTCCAGCAGGTGGCAGGGGTAGACCGACCCGTCGGGTCCGATCACCATTTGGTCAGCGTATCCGCACGTGGCCATATACCGCGTGATCTGGGGAGCGGTACCGTTGACCGTTTCAAGGAAGTCGCGCACTTCCTCTCGCGATGCCGGCCCGGCAGAGTCGATTTGGGTGCCGCGGCCGTGCGGCATGATGCCGTAGGTGAACTTGAAGGCGACGTTCGGCGCCCCCGCGAAGCGATCTCGCAGCTGAGGGAATTTCTGCACCCAGTTAGGCCACGTGGCGGGCGCGATCGTCATGCCGATGCGCGTCGGAGTGCCCAGTTCGGTCAACCTGTCAATCGCCGCGATCGCGTGCTTGAAGGAGTTGCGGCCGCGGATGGCGTCGTGTGACTCGGCGTCGGGTCCGTCGATGCTGATCTGCACCAGGTCGGCCAGCGGATGAATCTGCTCGGCCAGCTTGGGAATCAGCAGGCCGTTGCTGAACAGGGTCACCTTCATGCGGTGCTCCTTGGCGGTCGCCATGAGCTCGAGACAGCCGGGATGCATCAGTGCCTCACCGCCGGTGAACAGCACCTGCCTGCCCCCGAGCGCGGCGAAGTCGTCGATGAACGTGCGCCACCGCACCGTCGGGAGCTCGTTCGCGCGATCGATGTGCGGGCTCGAATCCGCATAGCAATGTGCGCATTCGAGTTGGCAGGCCTGTGTGAGGTGGAGGCGGGCGAACAGCTTGACACCCACGGGTTTGCGGTCGCGGTAGCCCGTCAACCCGCGAATCAGCCCGGAGGTCGCCAGGAGGGACACGACATTCGAGACAACGTTCCATCCGACGTCGTTCGCGATGCTGCGCGGCGACCCGCCGGCCGCGAATCTGACGATGAGCCGGTGCTGTGCGTCATCCGCCACGGCCAGTGCCGCCTCCTGGACGCCGACCCAGACGTGGGAACCGTTCACCGGCTCGTGGTGTAGTTCATGGACCAGTGGCAAGGGTTCGTCGAGCGCGAGCGTGAGCTCCGTTGGTCCCGAGTCGGTCGGTGCTGCGCTCAGCGTGACGTGTTCGGCCTGCTCGTCGGCTGCTTGCTGCACCAGGGTGCGCAGTTCGTCCTGCAACGCGAGGGCGGAGACGTCCGGTTGGCGGGCCTTGGACGGGCACGAACCGCACCCGGATGTGTTCGCGACGTTCAAGATCGGCAGCTGTTTCAGCATCCCGCCTCCATTCGTTGGGACCGGAAGCCGCAATCCCAGTGCTGAACCTACTCGACGTGCCGCCGTTCGGCGCGCGGGCTTCATTCGGAAGAATTAACGGGGCGGCCTGCTACCGGTCGATTCGACGACGACGCCACCCCTCCGGGCATAGGATTGGCGCGCGCGCCGGGTCGCCTCGAATTCCGATGATAGGCCGGGAGAACACTTGAGAAACACTGAAACGCCGTGGATTCTCGGACTCAGCGCCGCGCACAACGGTGGTGCGTGTCTGGTGCACGGAACCGAGATCGTCGCCGCCGTTCAAGAGGAGCGGCTCTCGGGCATCAAGCGAGACCGCACCTACGGCGCCCGCTCCAGCCTGGCCACCGAGTACTGCCTTCGCCATGCCGGGATCGAGCCGGAGCAATTGGACGCCATCGTGCTGTGTGCGCAGGGGGAGGCGGGTCACGCCGAGCAGGACGTGAGCCTGAATCATCAACTGCGCCAGTGCTTTCACGGGATTCCTACCCTGCGGATATCGCACCACCTCGGCCACGCCATCAGCGCCTACGCCCTGTCGGGCTTCTCGGACGCCGCCATTCTCGTCGTTGATGGAATGGGGTCACCCGATCAAGATCTCAGCGAGGAGGAGCGCTGCGCCGTCATCGGCGCACCCTCCGGCTGGGAGATCATCTCGACGTACGACGCGTCGGGAACGACCATCCGTCCCATCGCCAAGCAGCTCGTCCCGGAAGGCAAGTGGCTGGACCACGCCGGCGGGGGAATGCCCGGCTTCGGCAGTATCGGCGGCATGTACTCCGCCGTCGCTCAGCAGATCTTCGGCGACCCGATGGACGCAGGCAAGGTCATGGGGCTGGCCCCGTTCGGCACGCCGTCGTTCCAGCCGCACGAATTCGTGTCCGTGACCAACGGCCTGGCGACGTTCTCTACTGCGGTACCGGCGACGTTTCGGCACTCCGATCGATGGCCTCTGCGCCAGCGCGAGTATGCCGACCTCGCCGCCTCGGTTCAATCCGCCCTCGAGGAGGCGATCCTGGCGTTGGTGAGTCGGTTACGCGCGTCGTCCACCTCGGCGTACCTGTGCTACTCCGGTGGCGTGGCGCTGAACTGCCTGGTGAACGAACGCCTGATGCACGAGTCCGGCTTCTCCGACGTCTTCGTCGCGCCCTTCGCCGAGGACAGCGGACCCGCCGTCGGCGCCGCGTTCTACGGACTCTGGCGTCACCACCAGCACCGCCCGGCCAGGCTGGTGAGTGAGGGATTCGGGCACCGCTACGGCCCGAGTGAGGTGCACGAAGCTGTCCGATCGATCCCGCTTGTCGCCGTGTGCCCGGACCGGGACGTGACCGACATCGCCGACGTCGCTGCGGATCGGTTGGAGCGCGGAAAGTTCGGGGCGTGGTTCGACGGCGGGAGCGAACTCGGCCCGCGCGCGCTGGGGCAGCGCAGCATCGTGGCGGATCCTCGCCGCGCGGAGCACAAGGTGAGGCTGAACCGCGACGTCAAGCAGCGAGAGGCGTTCCGCCCGTTCGCTCCATCGGTGCTGGCTGAACACGTCCACACCTGGTTCGACGTCGACGAGGCGCGGTGCGACAGCCCGTTCATGCTGCGCACGTTCACCTTCCGGCCGGGCTGCGGATCCCGGGTGCCCGCCGTCGCGCACGTCGACGACAGCGCGCGCGTGCAATCCGTTCACGAAGAGCTCCAGCCACGCTTCCACGCGCTGATCCGGCGCTTCCACGAGCGCACCGGCGTCCCGATGATCTTGAATACGTCGCTGAACGGTTCCGGGCAGCCCATCGTCGAGACGCCGTCCGACGCGTTGTGGACGATGCTCGAACTGGGGCTGGACTTCGCGGTGATCGAAGGCGTGCTCGTCGAGCCGGCGGCGGACTTCGACTCCGTCCTGGGACTGGTGCCCGTCATCGTCGCCGATGGTTACACCGTCGACTATTCGTTCCCACCACGGCCGACGACCTCGGTCAAGAGCCGGGCGTCGGCCATCCACTTCAAGGTGGTCACACCGTGGGGCAGCAGGCTCCAGCCAGTCACTGCGAGGGACCTGTCCGTGCTGGCGCTGATCGACGGCGTGGCGACGGGTCACGAAATCCACGAGCGGCTTCGGCGCGACCAGAACGACGAACTCGACGCCGCCCAGCTGATCCGGACGATGCGGTTTCTTCGCCGAACCCGGATCATGGACTTCCGGGCACGGTTGCCCTCGATTCCATTGGTTGATCGCCAGGGGGTTGTCGCATGGTGACGGGCAGTGAGACGGTGACACGCGGTCGGGTCGACGACTTCGTGTCCTGCACGGCCGCCGAGCTCCGGCACCGCTGGCGACGGTCCGACAAAACCCCTGAATCGTTTCCATCCATTGCCGCCCGAGCCATTTCGGATGGCCTCGCCTGCCAGCCCGTCACGGGCAACGACGTGTTGCACTGGGTACTCGACGGTGCCGAGCTCCCCTTTCAGCCGCGGCTCGACGAGACCTTCGGGCAACCGCCCGTCACGCTCTACCACGACGGCGAGTTTCAGCTCGACGCACTGTTCTGGGTCCAGAGCAGCACCGACGTGCACGCGCACGGCTTCTCCGGTGCTTTCGCCGTCCTGGACGGTCAGAGCGTCCACACTCGCTTCAAATTCGCCGAAACACACCGGGTTGACGAGCATTTCATGATCGGGCGGGTCGTCGCCACCGACGCGGAGTTGCTCGACGTCGGAACCGTGCACGAGATTCACCAAGGCCCCGCGTTGATCCACTCCGTCGTGCATCTTGGTTGCCCGAGCGTGACCCTGGTGGCTCGCACCTGTGCGCATTCCGCCCCCATCCCGGAGTACGCCTACTTTCCTCCCGCCATCGCTCTCGACCCCAGCAAGGACGATCGACTCCGGACACGCACGGTGCAGTTGGTCAGAATGCTGATCCGTTCCGGTGCCACGGGGCTCGGCCGGACGGTGGAGACGTTGATCGCCCGTTGCGACGTGCACACGGCGTTCCTGGTGGTGCGCGAACTCAGCCGCAACCCGGCGGCCTCGGCACTGGTGCCTGCGGCGCTCGGGTGGTCGGACGCGCGGTGGCCGGGAGTGGCGGGGCCGTTCGGCGACGCCGTGGTTGCCGGGCTGCGCCATGCGGGCGCCGTGACGATGTTGCATCGCATCACCGAGCCCGACTACCGGGTGGTACTGGGTGCCTTGGCCGCGCTCGACGAGCCCTCACAGTTGCGTGGTTTCCTGCAGAAGTACGTGGCCGCCGAAACCGATTCGCTCATCGCGGGCTTCGTACGCGCCGTGAGGGAGACCGGCGCACTGAACATCCCCGCCGAGAGACCCTTCGACCACATGATGCTCCGACCGTTGGCGGGCGAGGCGGCAGGATGACGGACGCCAACGCCCGCGTCATCGGCGAGCCCGGGCAGTGGGCCGCGATCGTGTCCGGTCTCGGCCCCGCCGTGTGTGCGGAGCTCGTCGAGCGGTGCAGGTCCCTCGATACCGTCACCCCTGGCGTCGTCGGCCAGAAGTCCTTGCCCGATCACCGTGTCGGCCATTCACGTCTGCTGCCGCGGTCGGCGCTGTTCGAGGACGTCTATCAACTCATCCAGGACGCGGGTGAAGCACTGAACCGCCGCTACTTCGAGCTGGACGTGACGGACATCGTCAAACCCCCGCAGTTCCTCGAGTACGTCGAGGGCCGCGGGCACTTCCACTGGCACAACGACTATGGCCTTGAACGACCGCTGTCCAAACGGAAGTTGACTGTCAGTATCCAACTCAGCGATGGTCGCGACTACGAGGGCGGCGACTTCGAGGTGTTCGGCACGCCGCATCCCATGCCGAGGGCACAGGGCAGCATCGTCGTGCTCCCCGCCTTCGTACACCACAAGGTCACATCCGTCACATCGGGAGTCAGGTGCGCATTGGTCGGGTGGCTGGCCGGACCGCAGTTGCGATAGGGGTGGTAGCACCTCGAAGGTCACGCCACCACGTAGCGCCCACCCGGCTCCGAGCGCTCGATGCACGTGTACCCAAGTGGGGATCGAAGGGCAGGCCGGGGGATCGCGAGTCCCCCTCACCCACCGCCCTCGGCCAGCACCTGCACAGCGACGTGGTGGTGGACGACCTGCGACGTCACGACCCGTACCGCTCAGTGCGCGGCGGAGGGTGACTCCGTCGAGGCGGCTGACAGCAGCAGGTCGCGCAGTGCCGTGGTGGCGTCCGACGGTCCGGCGGGTGTGAGGACGACCTGGTCGGCGATGGTCGAGAGGCCGGTGAAGGGGATGATGCGCAGGCCGGGCGGCTGGTGGTCGAGTGCGGACTCGACGGTGATGCCGATGCCCGTTCCGGTGGCGACATGGGCGGTGCGATGGCGTGGACGCTGTCGGTGGTCCTGATGATCCGCAGGGCGGCTCCACCGATCTGGAAGGCGGACGGGAGACGGTCGCACAGGCCGCTGTTGATCTGGTGGGGCCAGGTGAGCAGGTCGGTGGTGGAGAGTTCGGGTGCGCTCAGCTCCGCGTGCTCGGCCAGGGGGTGGGCCGCGGGTACCAGCGCCATGAACCGCTCGGTGGACGGCACCGTCGCCCGTACGCCGGTGACGTCGCCGGTCGCCCAGCCGATGCCCAGCCCGACAGGCAGCTCGTTGGGCCGAGCATGACCCGCCGCCCCCTTGGCCCCGGGCCCCGCGGTGCGCGAGGAACCGCTACCCCCGACCCACCCCGGTCCCACCCCGGTCCCACCAAGGCACGCCGGCCCGCTCGAACTGAATGGATTGGCGTACCCTGAGCTCAACCGCAGCAGGTCAGGAAGTGTCGGCCCCGCGCTCGCGGGGATAGCTCCGTTGCCGAACTCGTCACCGACGCGATCGTCGAGTCGGCCCCGCGCTCGCGGGGATAGCTCGCCGGACTACCCGCTGCTGATCGCCAACCTCCTGTCGGCCCCGCGCTCGCGGGGATAGCTCCAGGATCGGGCCGACGGTGCGGCCGTCGAGGAGGTCGGCCCCGCGCTAGGGCCTGTGTGAGGTTGCGATCAGTCTTCGGGTTCTGCCCTCACCTGAGGGCAGAACCCGGTAGAACGGTTGGTCGTGACGCGCAGGCAACTGACGGACGAGCAGTGGAAGTTGATCGAGCCCTATCTGCCGATCGGGAGGTTCGGGCCGTACCCCGAGCGGCTTCGGGAGCAGTTCGAGGGCGTGATCTGGCGGTTCCGCTGCAGCGCCCAGTGGCGGGAGATGCCTTCCGAGTTCGGTCCCTGGCCGACGGTCTACGGCCGATTCCGTGTCTGGCGGGACGCGGGCGTCTTCACCGCCCTGCTGGAAGGCCTGATCGCCCAGGCCGCTCGCGAGGGGACAGCGGACCTGTCGCTGGTCAGCGTGGATTCCACGTCCGTCCGGGCTCACCACGACGCCGCCGGGATGCTCGTCGACGAGGAGATCATGGAGGCCCTGGAGGAGGCCGCGCGGGAGCAGGAGGAGACCCGACAAAAAGGGGCGAGCCGCAGGAACAGAACGGACAGGACGAGCGGCGACGCGCCCGGCTCCGTCGCGGGCTCCGCCTGAAGGAAGCCCTCCTCGGACGGTCCCGGGGCGGGCTGACCAGCAAGGTTCATCTGGCCGCCGACCGCAGGTGCCGTCCCCTGGCACTCGTGCTGACCGCGGGGCAGGCCGGTGACAGCCCGCAGTTCGTCCCCGTGCTGGAGAAGGTGCGGGTCCGTCTGCCCGTTGGCCGTCCTCGCACGCGGCCCGGCGCGGTCGCCGCGGACAGGGCGTACTCGTCCCGCGGCAACCGCGCCTACCTGCGTAAACGCCGGATCAAGGCGGTCATCCCGGAGAAGAGAGACCAGGTCCCGGCGGAGTACCTCGCCGCCTGCCGTCAGTCAGCCAACGAGTCGCCAGACGGGGACCCCCGCTGGGACCCGCCACCGGCGGACTGTCTGGATCTGGACTGGGCACCAGCCATGCTGGAACGCGCCTGCAAGTTGGCGCGACTCGATGGCGTCCACCTGGATGCGCTCAGGCACGGGACTCGGGCAAGCTGCTGGGTGACGGCCATGAGGGCAGTACCCCGAGGACGTCCACCGGATTTCCCCTAGTGGAGGACATCCTTCTTCTCCGTCATCGCGCCCTGACACCTGCTGTTCGTCCCACCACGAGCATTGCCAGGGTGCATGGCTTGGAAGAGGGCACCGATCCTCGCTCGCCCCCGCGCGGCAGCACGGTTCACCGGTTCCCCGGGGGTGGGCCCGGGCCGACGCGCACAAGCGAGGTGCGCCGCCCCGAGCCTACCGGCCGGCACATACAAGACCCAGCGGCGCAAGCGGACACGGCGGCCCGGCGGGAAGCCGCGGTGAGGCGCAGCGGGGCGGACGTCAGCATGGCTGCCGGGACGGCCGTGCACCTGCTGGCCCGGCTGCCCGGGAGACCTATCAGACGTTGAGGTCGCCTGCGTCGACGAGGGCCTCGCGGAGCTGCCGAACGGCCTCGGCCCCGGCGGCCGGGCTCGTGGTGTCGGCGGCGGTCAGCAGGGTGCGGGCTTCGGCGCGCACGCGGTGGTCCTGCCAGGCTCCGGCCGGGTGGGCCACCAGGTGCGCGGCCAGGCGCAGCGCGTCCGGGCTGTCGGGGTGGTGGGCGGCGCGTTCGGCGATGAGGTCGGGGTGGTCGAGGCGCGGGGTGTGGTGGGCGGAGGCGAGGGTGAGGGTGAGCCAGGTGTCGTCGTCGAGGGGGGTGTCGGTGAAGGAGCCGGCGCCGGTGAGGGCGCCCTCGGGCAGGACCGTGTCCACCGCGGCGCGCCACAGGCCGGCGGCGCGGGCCCGGACGGCGGGGTCGTCGCCGGTGAAGCGGGCGGTGGCGCGCAGCAGCAGGGTCACGGCCGCGGCCCCGCCGGGGCCGTCGGCGAGGTTGGCCAGCAGCGTGCCCGGCTCGTCGAGGGCTTCGGGGTCGGTCAGCAGGGCGTGGGCGAGGTGGCCGGCGGTCTCCGGCGGGGCCTGGGCGCGCAGGGCGGCCAGCAGCTGGCCGCGGTCGAGGGCGGCGAGCAGCGGCGCGTCGAAGCGGCCCCAGCGCAGCCATAGCCCGGCCGCGCCCTGGAAGGGGCGGCCGGGCTCCAGGGCCAGGAGGTGGGCGCGGTGGTCCTCGAGGAGGTCGGGGGCGTGGCGGTGCAGGAGCGGCAGGCGCGGGGCGAGGGCCTGGGCCGTGCGGGCATCGGCCGGGTGGGCGGCCAAGACCGCCTCCAGGAGGGGGCGCAGCGCCGACGGCAGGGCGGGCGGTGCGGTGGTGCGGGTGTGGTGGGCGGCGTGCTCCAGCAGGGCCTGCAGTGCGCGGGCGCTCGCGGTGGTGGGGAAGGGGGAGGTGTCGTCAGTGTCGGGGGTGGCGGGGTCGGTGAGGGAGTCGGTGAGGCGGGTGAGGTGGGCCAGGGCGTCGGCGGTCAGTTCGGCGCCGAGGTCGGTGTCGGTACGCCAGGCGGCGGTCAGCAGGGTGAACAGGGCGTCCGCCGCCAGGACCGGGGCCGGATCGTCGACGGCGCCGCCGTCCGGGTGCGCCGGCCCGGCGGGGGTGGCGGGCAGGGCGCGGTGCAGGTCGAGGGCCGCGCGTACGGCCGCGGCGAGCGCGCCGCCGGGCAGGACGGCCAGGCGCTCCGCCCGGCCGGCGAGGGCGCAGAGGTAGGCGGCCTGCAAGGAGGGGTGGGCCAGGGCGGCCACCGTCCGGGCGACGTCCTCGGCCCACGCCGCGGGGTCGCGGTCGACCGCGGTGCGCAGCGCGGCGCGGTAGCGCGGGTCGTGGGCGTCGCCGGCGGCCGCCAGGAGCGCGGCCGTGGCGAGGACGTCCGGGGCTCCGTCGTCGCCGGGGGCGATCCGGTCGGCGGGCACGGTGAGGGGCTGGGAGGGGGTCCAGGCGAAGGGGTGGCGGGTGTCGCGGGGGTCGCGCGGGCCGGTCGGTTCGTGGGTGCGCAGCGTGGCCAGGATGTCGGCCCACGGGGCGAGGACGGCCTGGGGCAGGACGGGTGACCAGTCCCAGGCGCGCAGCCACGGGGTGGGCCAGTGCAGCGCCGGGTCCGCGGCGCGGGCGGCGAGGTGATCGGTGCGGTCCCGATGCGTGGGGGCGGGGCCGAGCAGAGCGGTCAGGGCGGCGGTGAGGCGGCCGGTGTGCTGCGGCGGGCAGGTCCCGGCGGCGAGGGCGGTCAGGCGGGCGGTCTGCGGGTCGGGGGAGGCCGGCAGACGCTCCATCAGGCCCAGGGGCTGCTCCCACCACTCCCCCGCCGCGTCGTCGACGTCGGAGGCCGGGGCGGGGGCGGTGGTGGTGAGGTGGTCGGCCAGCAGCCGGTCCGCCAGGCGCGGGTCGGCGGCGGCCACCCGGCCGGTGATCTCGGCGGTTCGCTCGGCGAAGACGGTGTCGGCGGCGGCGTCGTGGGCGGCGATGTCCAGCACGGTGCGGGCCAGGCGCGGGCCCAGCTCGGCGCCGGGAGCGGTCACCACGCCCGGGTCCAGGTCCGCGTAGACCATGGCCGCCACGGCGGCTCCGGTGCGCGTCAGGTCGCGGGCCAGCAGCACCGCGGTGACGGTGCGCAGCAGGGCGGCCAGCGCGGCCGGGGTGGTGCCGGCGGCGTGCGGACCGGCCGCGGCCAGGTGGGCGGCGGTGGCGGCCAGGGCGCTCATGAGGGCGGCGGCCTCGTGGTCGGGCAGGCGCGCCTCGGCCAGGGCGGCGAGTTCCTGCTCGGCGCCGGGGTCGTCCTCGGCGGCGTCGGCCAGGCGCTGGAGCAGCGCGAGGCGGGCGCCGGCCTGGTCGTGGGCGGCCTCCATGGTGGCGCGCAGCAGCGTCTCGACCGTGCGGACCCAGTCGGTGCCGCGCTCGGCGGGCGGCACCGCACGGGCCCAGTGCGCGGCCAGCACCGGCACCGCCTCGTCGGGGCGGTGGCCGGGCTTCAGCTGGGCCACCGTCAGCACGCGTACCTGCGAGGCCAGTCCGATGCCGCGGCGGGCGGCCAGGCGCAGCAGGGCGGCGCGCGCGAGGGGGCCGGCGGCGGTGATCCCACCGGCCCGCTCCGCCAGCCAGGCACGGACGCGCTCGGGGTCGGTGGCGGTGAGGTCGTCGAGGTAGGGGAAGGCCGGCCAGGCACCGGCGGCGGCCGCGTCGGGCATCAGCAGGTGGTCGTCGAGGACCTCCAGCCAGCCCGGGGCCGGTCGGTGCTGGAAGAAGTAGTCGAGGGCGCGCGGGTCCGATAGAGCGGCCAGGGCCTTGGCGTCGGCCTCACCCGGGGCGGACAGGGCCAGCAGGGCCAGGACCTGGTCGCGGCGTGCGATCAGCGGCAGGAAGACGTCCGCGATCGCCGCCACGGCGGTGCGGTAGCGATCGGTGGCGACGTCGAGACCGGAGTTGACGCCGTGGAGCGTGTCGGAGGTACTGCCGTACAGGGCGCCCCATACCTCGAGGGCGTTCTTCTGGGCCTGGCCCGGCGCGCGGCCGGTGCGGTCCTCGACGATGCCCGCGGCGCGGCGCTCGTGGTAGCCGCCCGGGGCGTCCAACTCGAAGCGCAGCACCTCGGCGGCGGTTCGCAGCCGCTCCAGCGCGGCCGCCGGGTCACTGCGGCGGGAGCGGGCGGGCTCGGCCTGCGGCGGCAGGACGTCGGGCGTCGGGGGCCGGTAGGCGTCGACGGCCTTCAGCACGGCGCGGGCCGCGGCAGCCAGCCCCTGCTTTTTCCCGCCGAGCTTGAGCAGGCCCTCGACGGCGCCGCGCACGCACGACTCCGCGATCTCGGCCTGCCGCTGGAAGGGGGCGGGGTCGGTCAGGATCCGGTGCGCGTCGCGCAGCAGGCCCAGCGCCCGTTCCCCTTCCCCTTTCGTACCGACTGATCGCAGGGCGCCGGCCAGGTCGTCGCTGACCGGGGCGAGCGGGAGCGGGAGGATGCACGACGGGGCGGGGGGCGGGGTCTGGTCCACATCGGTCACCTTAGGAGGTTCCGGCCCCCGGATGGCTACCTCTTCCGTTCTCCCCTGGCGCGAACCTCGCGGTCGCTGCGCGGACCAGCGCTCCGAGGCTTCCGGCCGTTCACCGCAGCCCCGTTCAGGCACCCGTGGGGGCGGCCCACGAGTCGGGGACGGGCGTCGCGAAGAACCTGGCCGTGGACGGCACACTCGCTGCCGTCCCCGCTGGCGCTACCCGCATCAAGGTCCTCATCCGGCACGGACCCTCCGCCCCCACTGGCACCCGCGCGGTGTGACCGCACTTGGCGGGGCGAACTGCGGAACGGGTCCCGACTGGGAGGAGTCTTCCCGAAGTCGATCAACCCGAGCAGGATGAGCGGGTGACCTACAGATTCTTCAACGATGATCCGGTCGACGGCAGCGCGGTCCTTCCCGACCTTCTCGGGCACGAGCGGTATGCAGACCATTCCGTCGGCCTTCTGCGGGAGGTCAGGGATCAGAGTGAGTCCGGGGTTCTCGCCCTGATCGGTCCCTGGGGTTCTGGCAAGTCCTCGGTGCTCAAGATGGTGCTCCGTCGGCTTCGGAACGCGGAGCCGGCCTCATGGTCGGTGGCGGAGCTCAATCCGTGGCTCTACTCCGACCTCGACAGCCTGACGGCGGCGCTGTTCAGCGAGATCCGCGCTGCGCTGCCGAAGGGCGAGCGGTGGTCGGTGGCCCGGGAGAAGGTCAGGGACTTCGGTGTCTCTGTCAGCCCGCTGGGCAAGATCGGCGGCTTTCTCGGGCTCGACGTCAGCGAGGTCGTCAAGGACATCGCCGAACGGATCGGCGGAGATACCAGCACTTCGGCGGCCAAGGAGTCCGCCGCTGCGGCGCTTCGCGACGCAGGCCGGCCCGTGCTGGTGGTGATGGACGACCTGGACCGCCTGACGCCCGACGAGCTCTTGCTGGTCTTCAAGCTGGTGCGGCTCGTCGGCAATCTGCCCAATGTCTACTACCTCATCAGCTTCGATGAGCGAACGCTGCTCGACGTCCTCAGCCGCAGCGACCTGGTGGGTGGATCGGAGCACCGGGCGAGCGAGTTCCTGGAGAAGATTGTGCAGGTCCGGTTGGACCTGCCGGCCTTCCGCGAACGCGATGCTTACGCGCTCGTCGACGGTTGCCTGGCCGCGCTGCTCACGAACCACCGGTTGTCGCTGACCGCAACGGAGGAGCAGCGGTTCGCTCGGGCGTACTTCCACTACCTGCAGGACCGGCTGCTCACTCCGCGGGCGATCAAGCGTCTCTTCGGGCAGGCGGCGGCGTCGCTCGGGGCTCTGGCGGGCGAGGTCGACCTCGTCGACTTCCTCCTCGTCACGTTCCTACGCACCAGCGAGCCCGGGGTCTACCGACTCCTCAGCCGTCACCGGGCCGAACTCACCGGCAGCGGCATCTCCCTCCTCGGGCAGCAGCGCCGGGAACGCGACGAGCTGGCCGAGCTGTGGCGTACCCGGCTAAAGGAGGCCGGCGTCGACTCTGGGCACCTTGACGGCGTTCTCGGCCTGCTGGCCAGCCTCTTCCCGAGACTCGCGAGCCAGTTGGGCGGCGGCCTCAGCGGTGAACCGCCGCAGGCGCGCCAGGGAATCGGCAGCGGCGACTACTTCGACCGGTACGTCGTCTTCGGAGTGCCGGACGACGACCTGCCCGAAGCCGTGCTCACCGCCGCTCTCGCCCAGGTGGAATCCGCTACCCCCGGTGTGGAGGCCGACGAGCTGTGGCTCCGGTTCCAGGACGACACGCATCGCATCGCCAGGCGCATCCAACAACGGCTGCAGGCGGGCGCACGGGTGCCTTCCCGGCAGCTGCTGATCCGGATGGCCGAGCTGTTCGCGTCGCTGACCGCAGCGAAAGAGGTGATTCTCAGCCCCGAGTTCACAGTAGTCATCCTCGCGCAGAACCTGTTCCGCACCCTCGCGGCCGACGAGCGAGTGGAGGTCCTCGACCTGATGGCCGCCTCCGCCGCCGGCGCCGACCTGGCCGGCGTGGTCCTGCGCAACGCCATCCGGCCCTCCGACACCGAACCCGCCTTCGCCCAGGAGAGCGACGAGTGGTTCGCAGCAGCACGCACCGCGGTGCTGGCCCGCCTGGAGCCGCACCTCACAACAGCCGGCGGGCGACCCGCCGACGAGCTCGGAGATCTGGACATCTCTCTCCTGTGGCGGTGGAGCCGCCTGGATGCCGCATGCGCCCGCCGGTGGGTCCGCCAACGCCTGGACGATGGCCACTGGGACCTGCTGGCGCTGCTCACCAAGCTCCTCCGCGCACCCCGCACACCCTGGTCCGCAATCGACGCCGACGACCTGGAAGCACTCGACAACCTCGTCGACCGCGCCGAGGTGTACGCCCTCTATGACCGAACCGAGATCCCCGAGAACGACGATTCCCCGCCCGCGCAACTCCTCCGTGCCCTCGGCCGCACCTGGCCAACCGACCCAATGCAGGCCAGCGAGCCCAGCAACGAAGCAGGCGACACAGGCAACGATCACTGACTGCAGCTCCTTAACTCCTGCCCTGGGAGATCCGGGGCGGGAATCAAGGTCTCCGGCCCGACCCCACCAATTGGCTGACCTGCGGCGTAGTCTCACCAGGACCGCCCCGCCAGGTTGCTCGCGCGGCACCCGGGGCCGCCGTAACAGTCGGCGGGGCGCAGCCAGACCCGGATCCGGTCGCGCGTACGATTTGCTGCCGTGGGCAAGCAGCAGAAGACCTTCGAGTACCCCGACCGCCTGATCGAGGCGCAGCGTGCGCTGGTGGCCGTGCAGGCCGAGCAGCGGGCGCACCTGGCCGCACTGCCGGTCTTCGGCGGTGATCTGGACGCGGCCCGCGAAGGCCTCGCCGAGGAGCTGACGGCGGAGTCGGCGCGCCTGGAGGAAGCCGAGCGGCAGGCCGCCCACGCGGTGTGGGCGGACGAGTACTGGTCGTCGCTGCCGGGCAAGGACTGGGTCGCCGCCCGCAGCCGGCTCCAGCACACCGACGACGGGGTCCCGGCGGCGGCGTAACCGCTGTCGGTCGGCGGTGCTCGGCGGCCGGGCTACCGCAGGCGCAGGTTGCCCTTCGCGTCCACGATGATGGTCAGCTCTCCGTCGAGGTTGTCCCGGAGGATCTTGGCGAGCTGCGCCCCGTCGAAGGGATGCCGGGGAGGCGGGAGCACGGCCCCGGAGCCGGACGGCTCCACCACACTGTCGCCCCAGGTGGAGTCGAACAGGAACGCGTCAGCGATCGTGCGCGCCATGGTGAGCCCTTCTACGAGATGCCGGGCGATCACCATAGATCCCGCCCATGGACTGGCGGAAGAGCCGCCCACCCTCAAAGCGTCAACTCCACATCCGGCGCGCCCACGGACAAGCGGCGATACCCGGGCCGCCCGCCCGGTACCTGTAGGCCGTGATCACCACCACCGGCGCCTGATCGGGGTGTCCTGCTCGACCCGGGCGACGTCCTCCACCCAGTGCGTCCTGCTGGCCGCGCTCCTCGCACCGGTGCTCATCACCGCCTCGCTCGCCGCCGTCCCGGCGCTCATGGTCCTGCCGTTCCCGCCCGACGGGACGCCGCGCGCCGAAAGCTCCTCACCACACGCACCGCGACCGCCCGCACGCTCCCGACCTGGAGCCGACACGACGGACCCCGATGACCCCGCCCCTGGCCGGGGCTGCCGGCACCGCCGAACAACTCCACCAGCCGCACGGCGACGACATGGAAGCGACCGCTTGAAGGCCTCGTCGTCGGCCCGGACATCGCCGTGGGAATCAAGGTGAGTACGGGGGTGAGCATGTGAGTACAGTTTGAGAATTTGTGAAACAGCAGGCCACACGGCATGAGGAGCTGTCAGCGCCGCTGGTACGAGGCCGAGGCCGCCTGGACCGCCGACCCGAGCGAGGCAAGGCGCGCGGCCTGACGTGCCCGCGGCCGGGTTCCGGCGCCCGCCCCGGGAGCCCGTCGGCCCGGCGGCGGACCGGGGAGCTGCGGGATGCGATCGAGGAGGTCCATTCCGCCGTCCTGGTTCTGGCCGGGCGGGTGCGTGCCGCGCACCGGGCGCGGGTGTGGACCGCGCTCGGGTACGGCGGCTGGGCCGCGTACGCGAGCACGGAGTTCGGGGTGAGCCGCTCGACCTCCTACCGGCTGCTCGACCTGGCGGCCGCGGCCGAGGCGATCGAGGACGTCGTCGTCCGCCAGGCCGGCCCCGAGCTGTCCCACGCGTGGGACACCGGCCTGGTGCTGCCGGTACGGGCGGCGTCGACCTCAAGGGCAGGATCGCGGAGCCCACCGACCTGATCGCCGAACGACCGGCCGACGCCGGCACCGAGAACGGCCGGCCACCCGACGCCGCGGTCGTCGCCGAGATCGTCGCGCGGTCGGTCGCCGACCTCCGGGCCCGGCCCGACGTTCCGGCCGCCGAGGCCGCCGCGGCAGCACCACGCGGACGACACCCCGGAAAGGCACTCCAGACGCTCCGTGGGGAGCCCGCGCGGGCCGCGAGGTCCACCACCGCGACGGCCATACCCTTCAGCATCCACCCGAACCCCGGGCAGCCGCCAGCGCCGGCCAGCCCTTCACCCGGACCCCCTCTTCAGCCACCGCCGACGGCAGTTCCTGGCGCCACGCCCGGGCTTCTCCGCCCGGCCACCGCACACACGGCCCAGGTCGCCGAGCGGGTCCGGGTCAGTTCCCGATGCCGGGCCCCGTATCCAGACGCAGCAGGCCCATCGCCTTTGGGCCTGCCCGGTAGACGAAGACCAGGCCGTGGACGTCGGTGGGCCACCGTACGGGCCGTCGGGGTCGGCGGGTCGACACAAGGAGGGCACGACAAACGGCGTCGTCGACGAGCATGTCACGAAACCCCCGCGCCGCCTTGCGGAGCATAAATCCGCAGCTCAGAGCGTTTTTTGACTGGCCGTCCGAGTTCCGACATAATCCGTTCACGACGGGTCATCCATGCCCTGAACCAGCGAAGCCTCGCCAAGCGGCGGGGCTTTTCGCATGCCCGATCACATCAGCACACAGCAAGGCCTCCGCCATCGGCGGGGGCCTCTTGTCGTTTCCGGAGGAAAACCTTGGACGCCGACTTCATCACGATCCTCGCGGTCGTCTCCCTCGCACGCGCCATCGGGCGCGCCACCGTGCTGGCACTGCTCGTCCGCTCTGTCGTGCGGGCGTGCGTCGCCCGGACCAGGCCCGCGGACGTCCCCGCCCTCGTCCACGAGCTCACCGGCCTGGTCGGCGCGCTGGAGAGGCCCGCCCCCCGCCGTCAGGGAGTGCGCGAAATCGCGGCCCCGCTCCACGCACTCCAGGCCAGTACCGAGCCCGCTCCCGCGCCGCGGTTCCCGGCCGTCCCCGGCCAGGCCGCCGAGACCAAGGCCACCTCGCCGTCCGCCGGCGGCGCCCGGTGACGCGCCGCCAGGTCCCCGCCGACCCCACCGCCCGAGCCGCGACCACCAATACCCTGCGGTTCAGCGAGCGGGCGCAGAAGAACATCGACATCCTGGTCCTCCTGATGGCCACCCTCGACCTCTCCGAGGCCGAGGTCCGCCGACAAACCGGCGAATCACGGTCCCACCTGCTGTGGAGCTGGAAGTTCCAACGCACCAGGGGCTTCGGGATCGACGCGGCCCAGGCCCGGCGCGCGCTCGACGAGCTGAGGGAACTGGCCGACGGCCTGCCACCCGAGACCAAAGCCGCCATCACCGCTGTGGAGCGCGGCATGCTGCGCGCCTGCGAATGGTGCGAGCAACTGAAAATCCCACCGGCGACCCGGCACGGGGGCCGACCCCAGAAGTTCTGCTCGCCCGCCTGCCGGCAGAAGAACTGCCGCAAGCGCGCCGCTCAGAACCAGGCATCCGCCGACGGTCCTTCCCGAGACTGCCGGTAGGCCCTGGCCGCCGGGGGCGGGCGGCGCCTTGTGGCATGTCAGAACCGGCGGCGCACAACCGGCCGAACCAGCGGGGCCTGCCCGGTGCCGCGCAACGCGAACGCGGCGGTGCGGGTGCGCTCCAGCCAGCCCGCCACCTGGCGCAGCGTGGCTTGGGTCGAGCTGGTGGGTGAGGTCGCGGACGGCCTGGTGGTCGTCGTCGGTGAGCGTGTGGAGGCCGGCGCGGTCGAGTGCGGTGTAGAGGGGCTGGGCGGAGGGTCCGGCGAGGCGTCGGTGGTCTGGTGGGCGTGGTGGGCGGCCTCGTGGGCGCAGGCGGCGACGTCGCGGCGGTGGCGCTCGGCGCGCAGGGCGTGCTGGAGGGCGGTGTCGTGGTCGGGGTCGTAGCGTTCGGCGCGGGTGGCGGTGGTGTGGGCGTGGAGGCGCCGCCACTCGGCCAAGGCCGTGGCCGCGGCGGTGGCGTGGGCGGTCTCGTGGCCGGCGTCGGCGTACCGACCCGCGTGGCGCTCGTCCTCCTGTGCCTGTTCCAGGGCTTGCTGGAGGTTCTCCGGGGTCATCCCGGCCGCCCGGCGACGGACCCGGTGTCGGATGCCGCCGAGCAGCCCGTGCTCCTGGCCGTCGCCTCGTCCCCGTCGTCCTCGTCCTCGTCGTGGAGGGCGTCGGCCGGGTGCTGGGCGAGGGCGGCGTGCGGGGTCGCGCCGGCCTGCCACGCCTCGGCGTGGACGACGGGCTCCGGTGCGCCGCCGGAGCGGGCGCCGAGGACGACCCGGCCCTCGACCAGGGCCACCCAGCCGTCCAGGCTGTCGACGTCGCGCTCGGTCCAGCCGCGGGCCAGGCCCGCGCCGTGGTGGAGGGTGCGGACGCCGTCGTGGCCACTCCAGCGCAGCCACATCGCGCCGCGCACCAGCGGGGTGAGGTGGCCGTGCTCGATGTGGAACCCGGCGGCGACGGCGTGCATGCGCTGCCACTCGACCGCGCGCGGGTTGAACGCCCGCAGCTTCACGGTCTGCAGGATCCGGGCCGCGTGCTGCCGGGCGTCGACCCGCAGCCACTCGATCGGCGACTCGACCGGCGCCGCCGGCTGCTCGCCCTCCCCGGCCCCGGCGGCCTCGCCCTCGGCCGGCCCGGTCGTGGTGGTGTACGCGGCGCCCTGGGAGCGGGAGGCGCGCAGCTCGGTGATCCGGCCGACCACCCGGGCGTCGTGCGCGGCCAGGGCGCGAAGGACCCGCCAGATCGTACGGAAGGAGGAGGCCTCGATCTCGGTATGGGCCGACACGTTCCGGGCCGGACTGTCCGGCGAGGACCAGGCCACCGCCCGCAGCCACCAGGAACCGGGATGGCGAGCGAGCACTGAGCGGAGCAGGACGCAAGGCGATCACCTGGATCCAGCGGGACGTCCCGCTTCCCGCAAGCGTCCTGGCGACACTTCCGCAAAACGAGCCGGCCGCGGTCCTGTCGGGCTCGAGCGGGCAGGATCGGGTGAACCACCTGTTCCGCGTGGCACAGCGCCGACTGGTGCCCCGTGCCGATGTCGCCACCGTCGCGCGGCAGGCCGATGGGCCGAAGCGGGTCCGCGACGCCCGGCGAATGCTGGCCACAGACGGCATCCTCGTGCTCGGGCACCTGGGCAGCGACCCCAGGATCGCCAAGGACCTGGGCTGCCCGTCCCCGAGAAGGGCACCTGGGCAGCGACCCCAGGATCGCCAAGGACCTGGGCTGCCCGTCCCCGAGAAGGGCACCTGGGTGAGCGCACGCCTGGTCCCAACCGAAGAGGGGAGCGCCGCCAGGTCGACCGACCTCGACGAAACCGGCTGGAGGCTCGCGCTACCCGATGACCCGCCCGTCCCGCTTCCCCAGACATCGCCGTTGTAGCGGGCCGCGCTGCGCCTCCAACGGGCGACAACGCTCGGGAAATGCAGGTGGACGGTGTCGCGGTGGGCGTGCGGAATTGCCGTGCCCTCTCCCCCGCCCGTCGCGAGTAGGCTCGACCAGGCGTTGCCGTCGTGTCCGCGTTCGGGTCGGAGACAGGTGACGGCAGGAGTGTGGCTGACAGGGGACCGGTGACGGCAGCGGACCGGAGGTCCGGAAGGCCGGTGAACAGTCCGGTCATGCGGCGTCGGCGAGCCGCGGTCCGGCATGCCGTGGCAAGGGACCGAGGTTACTCGGAGGCGAGCAGAGCAGGCAGCAGAGCGAGTTCCCGGCCGCGGCGGGCTGACACACCGCCGCGGCCGAGCTGGTCCACGTGCCAGGGCACCCGCGTCGCGGGCCCAGACGCCCCCCGCCCTCACCGGATGGCCCATGGCTGCGGGCCCCACCAGCGACGGGCACTGGCCCGCCACCAGGCCACGCCAAGATCCGAACCTTGAACAGCCCCTAGCTAGGGCCCCGCCTGGAACCGTCCGACTGGAGAAGACGCGTGGCGTGCGTCAACGACAGCTGGTGGCCATCCGGTCACATCAGTCCGAATATCACCGAAAGGGCCTCGGACCGGTCAGGCCGACAGGAAACCCTGCGCTTCGACATAGGAGTTCGCCGGTGCAAGCTCCGACATTTTCGTGAAGAAGCTCAAGCCAGCTGCCTTGATGGCTTCTCGGAACTCGGCCAGCGAGGCGTTCGCCTTCCTCACGTCTGCACCGATCTTGGCGGTGACCAGGACACGGCGGCCTTCGGCCTGAAATGAGAGCTTGATCGGCTGGTCCGGGAAGTACGTCTCCGCATAGCTCGACGACGCCAGCTTCGCAGACATTTCGGCAATGTAGCACCACAGCTGATCAACGTAGTCGTGATGGCGAACGCCTATGATCTCCTTCCCCTCAATGGACAGTCGAATAGCGCCTTCGATGTAGTAAGGGTCCGGTGGCGGATTACGGCAGGTCTCTACTGCCACGAACTCACCATCCGCGCCCCTCAGGAACGTTTCGATCTCGATCATTATGTAGATCCTCCTACGGGGTCGGGGGGTAGAATTGGCCCACTCGACCGTTGTTCATGCCGAGTACGTATTCGACGCCGTCGACCTTCCCCTTGATCTGATACATCCCCCTGCTGCCACGCTGAAGCAGCGTGTCGCGGTTCTGCTTCATGACCTGCTCGACAGCATTCTGGACGTCATCGACACTCATGTTCGCATTGAAGAAGGACTGCTTTTCCTTCACCGATCCGTCCCAGTACTTCGGGTGATGGCGGGTGAGGATGTGGTCAAACCCCCGCTTGTCGAGCAGGAAGGTCTGGTTCCCTACCCTGAACTGCTGGCTCTGCCAGTCCCGCAGGACGACCAGGCAGCCACCGCTGTTGTGCACCAGGACCGGCGTCTGTCCGGCAAGCACATAGTACGTGTGAACACTGTTGACGGTGAGATTGTAGGCCGGCTGGAGGGAGCTCCAGTGCTTGGTCGCGATGATGCGTGCGCTCTGGCCTTCAACCGTGCGGAGGCTGTCACCGGCGGTCAGGTCGACGGCTTTCCGCCATTCCTTCTGGTTCTCCGCCCAGTACGGATGATGGTCGGTCGAAGTGATCGTGCTCTCTGCACCATCCGCCAACGCAACTGTGATGTCCGTGAAATCCCGGTCGTCGGGCGTCCGAATGGTGTCGTCCACTCGACGGGACGTGGTCTCGCCGGTCTCGGGATCGGTCGCCCTCACGTTGTCGCCGACGCGCACCTGCTCGATCGGGCGAGTCGATCCGTCCGCCATCAGGACCGGCGTTCCGGCGAGGAAGCTGTCCTTCCGCACACAGTTTTCAACGGATTCCTCAAGGCGCTTGAGGCGTGATGCCTTGGCCACCTCTTCGACGGTCCGGGCCTTCTTCGCAATCTCCAGGAGCTTCACGGCCCTCCCGGCCGGGAAGAAGCCGATGGCGAGCTCCGCGCAGGCCGCGACACTCTTGTTCTTGATGCACTCCTCGGCAGTGTCCACGCCAAGGATCATCTTGAACGCCTGCTTCATGAACTGGACTTCGTCTTCGATGTACTCCCCGAGCTTGACGGCGTTGTCCAGCGTGGTGTTTCCGAACACACCTCCCTGCCTGCACTTGGCGACGACCGAGTTCGGTGTCCAGACGTTGATGGTGAGACAGTTGTACTCACTGTCTCGTTGCGCCTGTGCACGGTCCTGCCGGATCTGCCGTTCCAGCTCCTTGGTGAACTCGTCCTGGATTTGCGTGGCCTCGGTCTGGATGTTCACCTCCTCCTGCTTCAGTCCGGCCTCGCGCTCGTAGCTCTCCTTCTCCGCCACGATGTCCCAGGCCTCGTCTGCGGCTGCTTGCGCCTGCGTGGCGTCCTTTCCGGCCGCAACCGAAGAGGCGTAGGCCTCGAACGCGGCCTCACGGGCCGCTGCGGCCGACGTGCGTGCCTGGCTCGCGGAGGCGCGCGCACGGGCGGCGGAGTAGGTGGCCTTGCTCGCGTCGTTCGCGGCAGCCTGGGAGGCCTTGCGGGCGCTGGTAGCGGACTTGGCAGCGCGGTTGGCGGAGGCCTCGGCCTCCTGGGCGGACGTGCCGGCGGTGGCGGCGAAGCTGGCCGCCTGGTCGGCGGAGGCACGGGCCTGCGCACGGGCTGTGTCGGCCTCGTCGGATGCGTTGTTTGCGACGGCGGCGGCCTCGCTGGCTTCCCAGGCGTTCTGCTGCGCCTTCGCAGCGGTCTGGGACGCTTCGGCAATCAGCCGGCGCATCTGCGCGGCATGGGTGGCGGCCAGCTGATCCTTGCGGTCTGCCATGTACTGGCCGGTCTGCAGGAAGTCGTGGATAAGCTCGGGCGTACCGGCGAGGACATACCTGGCCCCCGCCTGAACCTCCGGGCCACCACTGGCGAGCAACTGAGTCGCCTGGACACGTTCGTCGATCTGGAGGGCGGTGTACTGGCCAGTCCGCAGGAAGGCGGTGACGGCCTTGGGCGAACCGTCCTTCAGAGCCTTCTTGGCGGCTTCCTGCACATTGATCCCACCCACACTCATCACCTGGGCGGCGCGGATCCGGTCCTCGGTTGCCGCGGCCTCATAGCGACCGGTCTCGAGGAACGCCTTGACCTGCTCGGCGTCGCCCTTGAGAGCGACTGCGGCGGCGACCCTGACGGCTTCGTCGGGGTTGTCCTGGGCAATCTCCTGCACACTCTGGCGCAGGTCGTCCTGCTGGGCCTTGGCCCAGCCGGAGCGCAGCCATTCCAGGACGCTCTCGTCCGTGCCGGACAGGGCGTCGGCGGCGGCCTCCTGACTCCAAGGGCCGCCGGTCTTCGCCACTCGGAGGGCGACCTTGCGGCCCTCGGAGACAAGTGACTTCGGGTCCGCCGAGGGACTGTTCGCCTCGACGGAAAGACGGGCGGTTTCCTCGTCCTGGGCGCGCCAGTCACCGAGAAGGGTGCCGAGGTTGGCGGTGGCCAGCTCGTCGTCCTTCTTCATGTCGCGGGCTGTCACGACCGCGGCAGCAGTCCGGGCGGTCAGATCCTCGGCCTCGGTCCTTCGGGCGATCTCATAGACATCGGTGGCGGTCTTCACCGCTCCGCCCGCCTCATTCGCAGCCGTCCTCGCCGCCTCCGCCTGCTTCACTGCCTCGGCGGCCGCACCTGCGGACTGCCCCGCATGGTCGGCGGCGTTGTCCGCGGCGTTGGCGGCGTTGGTGGCGTGGGCGGCCGCAGAGCGGGCGGCGTCGCGGGCCGTGTACGCGGCCTGAGCCGCCTCCTTGGCCAGGGCCGCGGATGCGTTCGCGGCCCGGTCGGCCTCCTTGGCGTGGCGGCGGGCCTGCTCGGCCGCGCTCTGCGCCCGGTTCGAGCCGGCTCCGGCGGCGGCGGCGAGACGGCCGGCCTTCTCTGCGGAGTCGGCGGCAGCGTTGGCGTTGCCGCTGGCGCTCCTGGCTGCGGCCGATGCTTCGCCGGCCGCCAGCGAGGCGCCACCAGCCTGGTCCGCGGCGGCCGCGGCGCGCTCAGCGTCCCTGGCCGCGTTGCGTGCTTCCTCTGCGCGCTGGCGGGCTTCGGAGGCCTTGCCCGCGTCCGAGGAAGCTGCGTTGGCCGCCTTTCGGGCGTTGGCTGCGGCGAGGGCAGCGCCAGTGGCCGCGCTGGCAGCCTGTGCCGCGGCACTGGACGCGATGCGCGAAGCCTGGTTGGCGGCGCTCGCAGCCGAGACCGCCTGCTGAGAGGCAGCCGCCGCCCCCTGGGCCGCAGTAGCTGCGGTTGCGGCGGCTTCCGAGGCACGGGTCAAGTCCTTGCCTGCCTCCTCGGTCTCCTTGGCCGCGTCCTGGGCGTCCTGCTTGGCTTGCTGAGAGAGGTCAACCGCGCGCTTGGAAGCGGCCTTTGCAGCGTCGGTGGCGGCCTGGGCCTGAGCGCCGGCCTGTTCGGCCTGATCCGCCAGCTGCGAGATGGTGGCGCGTTCCTGGTCTCGGGCCTGGGCGACGAACTGGCCCACGTCGAGGAACTCGACCACGTCGGCGGGTGTACCGCGCAGGGCGACCTTGGCGGCCTCCTTCGTAGCGGGCCCCCCGGCGGCGAGGAGCTGCACCACGCGCACCCGTTCGTCGATTTCCTGGGCGCCGTACTGGCCCTGCTCGAGGAACTTCTTCAGGTCCTCGGGGGTGCCTTTGAGCGCGGCGGTGGCCTGTTCCCGGACGCTCACCCCGCCGGTGGCGATGAGTTGCGCGGCCCGCACCCGCCGGTCCTGTTCGAGCGGGGTCTTCCAACCGTCCTTGAGGAACGCGCGCAGGTCGTCCTTGGAACCCTTCAGCGCCTTGGCCGCGGCCTCGCGCACACCCGCGCCGCCGAGACTGTACATCTGGGTGACGGAGACGCGGTCGTCGTGGTACTCAGCGAGATCTTTGTCTGCGCCGAGGAAACGCGAAACGTCGTCGTCGGTACCGGTCAACGCGGCCTCAGCCGCTGCCCTGACGCCTGGTCCGCCTGTCGTCCACAGCTCGAAGACACGGCTGCGGTCCATCAGTGTCGGCTGGAAGGAACCGCCTGGGTCAGGTTCCATCGCCACAGCGGGCGTCGGGCCGAGCAAGCCGAACGCGAGGGCCGCCGGCAGCAAGAGCGCGCACGAACTACGAAGCCCGGCTATTCCACGCTTCAAGCGCCGTTCCCTCCCGGCGACTCCTGGTGCTCCTGGCGATCTTGAGGGGTGGTGCACGATCCGTTCCTCTCTGAGACATGCGCCATCGCGCGTCCAGGCTTCCAAGGCCACACCCCAGCACGTGAAGGGCAATGCGAGAGAGGGCTTCGTGAACACTCAGAATCCGGCCGCGAAACGACGATGGCGCCACCCGGCATGGAGTTGATCCTGCGCGAACTTGTGGCTGGATCATGGGGTGGCGATTGCTGTTATCTTACGCATGCTTTACTCATGGCAGTCACTCACACCAGCCCCCCGCCAGCTCTACTGGCGCTACCTCAGAAAGCAGAATCGTTAGCATGCTGATATCCCGTCCCCGCGCGGCCGCCCTGGTCGGTGCCATCGGCGCACTGACCGCGGCAGGCATCGGATTCGCATCCTTCACCGCAGCACAAGCCGCCGGCGCCCTACCAGTGGACGTCGCCGCCATGCCCGTCACCGTGGAGGACTTCCAGCACCCTGGGGCCGACCGCATCCTCAAGGAGCGACAGATCACGCTCAGGCAGGGCGACGGCCACATCTGGCTCAAGGAAGGCCCGGGCAACACGATTCCGACCGACTGCTCGGCCACGAATGAGATCTTCGTCGAGTCCCGCCTCGACGAGCATGGCTACTGCTTCACCGTCAATGGCAAGAGCGGCTACCTCACGATGGAGGTGCCGGACGTTTACATAATCTGGACCGAGGACCGCGCCGTCAGCGCCAAGCTCACCGCCGCCGGCCAGGAAAAGCGGGTCGACGTGGCCCCGAACTCTGCCGCGCCCGTGGGCGAAGGTCTACCCAGTGGCAAGCGTTCCGTCCTGGTTGAGCTCCGCGTCACCGGATAGCCCATCCCCCCCTGGGGTCTTGCATATCGTCTCCCATAGCTCTCCATAGGACTGAATCCTTGTCTGGCATCACCGCGCGCCCTCAGTGGAAGGCCGCCCTTCTCACCACCGCCGTCGTCACCACTGTCCTTAGCGCACTCCCCACGGGCTCGGCCGGAGCCGTCCCTGGCGACACCGCCGCTGATGGCTCCTACACCTTCACCGCGCACCTGGCGATCGGCGACAACCTGCGGGCCTGCACCGGCACGCTGGTCGACCGCAGCTGGGTGCTCACCGCGGCCTCCTGCTTCTCCG